>JBEVLS010000126.1:0-3499 GCA_040509015.1 Microbacterium sp. | reverse complement strand
CGACGGCGTTCCTCGGCGCCGTCCTCGGCGAGTACCTCGGCGCGATCACCGCCGGTGTCGGTCCGACCCTCATCCGTCTGCAGGGACAGCTCGACGCCGCCGGCGTCTGGTCGGTCTTCCTGCTGTGCGCGGTCTTCGCGCTCGTGGCCTACGGCCTCGTGGGCCTGCTCGTGAGATTCGTCACACCCTGGGTGTCCGGGAGCGCATCATGACCGAGACCATCACCCCGACGGCGCAGCTGGTGCTCGCCGCAGACCCAGCCGCTCTCGCCCGGCTCAAGGCCGAGCGTCGCCGCGCGCTCATGCGCACGATCGGACGCTCGCTGGGGAACGCCGCGATCACGTTCGCCGTCGTGCTCGTGCTGTGGCAGGCGATCGTGAGCTTCAGCGGCATCTCGCCCTTCATCGCGAAGGGCCCCGTCGACGTCTGGAACTTCCTCTTCACGGACGAGGATGCCGCGGAGCACCGCGCCCAGATGGCACCTCTCGTCGCCCAGACCCTCGTCGACTCCTCGATCGGATTCGTCTTCGGCATGATCACCGCGGTGATCCTGGCCGTCCTGTTCAGCCTCTCGAAGGCCGTCGAAGCCGGCGTCATGCCGCTCGTGCTGCTGCTTCGCACCATCCCCCTGGTCTCGATCGCCCCGGTCATCATCCTCATCACCGGACGCGGCACCGTGGCCTCCGTCGCCGTCATCGGCACGATCGTGGTGCTCTTCCCCGCACTGGCGAGCATCCTGTTCGGGCTGAGCCGGGCGAGCCGCCAGAGCATCGACGTCGTGCACGTCTTCGGCGGCGGACGCCTCACGGCGCTGCGCAAGGTCAGCATTCCGGGCGCCGGACCGTCGCTGTTCGCGGCGGCGCGCGTCTCGGTGCCCGGCGCCGTCACCGGAGCCCTGCTGGCGGAATGGCTCTCGACGGGCCAGGGCATCGGCGGCTCGATCCTGAAGTTCAACGCCCAGGCGCAGTTCACTCAGCTGTGGACCTCGATCGCCCTCATCACGCTCATCACGCTGCTGCTCTACAACATCGTGCAGATCGTCGAGAACATCGTGCTCGTCCGGATGGGAATGACTCCCGGCCAGCGCTGAACCGCGTCCGCGTTCCGTCGCCGAGCCCGTGCGGGTGTCGGCGGGGCGGCGTAGCGTGTGGCGCGTGCCGCGGCACCGGATGCCGCGGCGGAAGGAGAGAACGATGGCCTCCAAAGTCGGGAACATCGTGTTCTACGCCGACGATCCCCCCGCGCTCGCACGGTTCTGGGCGGCGACGCTCGGCTATCCCGAGCAGACGTGGGAGGAGCCGTTGAAGTCGCAGCTGCTCGCGTCAGGACTCACCGAAGACGACCTCGCCAAGCGCGGGCTCGCCGAAGACCCCGCAGGCGAGGGGCCACGTCTGTTCTTCCACCACGCCGACGGCGCGAAGGACGAACGCAACCGCATCCACCTCGATGTCAGCACCACCCCCGGTCGCGCGCCGACGCACGACGAGCTCGAGGCCGAGAAGGACCGCCTGGTCGCGCTCGGCGCCGAGGTCGTGCGCCTCGTCGATCAGTCGTGGGGCCCGTGGCCCGAGCACTACTACCAGCTGCGCGATCCCGAGGGCAACGAGTTCTGCCTGCAGTGACGCTCAGCCCGGTTCGGCCGCGCGGTGCAGCACGGCTTCGGCGAGGGCACGGATGCCGCGCGCGACGTCGGCCGCCGACACGGCCTCGTCCGGGTGATGGCTGATGCCGTCGGGGTTGCGCAGGAACAGCATCCCCACGTCGGTGACCGCGCCGATCGCCATGCCGTCGTGTCCGGCACGGCTGAAGATCACCGCCGGCTCGTCAGCGCCGTCGGGGAGCGTCGAGAGGATTCCCTCACGCACGACGTCCTGCAGGAGCGGCGCGCAGAACACCGCGGGAGCGCTGTGGATCTCGCGGGCGTGCCACCGCAGGCCGCGAGCTCCCATGATCTCGTCCACCTCGCGTGAGATGGCGTCCCACACACGGTCTCGTTCGCCGTCGAACTCGCCCCGCAGGTCGAGCGACAGCCGCGCTTCGCCCGGCACGATGTTGACGGCGCCCGGGTAGGCCTCGAGCTGGCCGACGGTGCCGATGATGTGGTGCTCGGCCCGGCAGATGCGCTCGACGGCGAGCGCGGCCTCGCTCGCTCCGAGCAGCGCGTCGCGACGCATGTCGTAGGGCGTCCCGCCGGCGTGCCGCGCCTCGCCCTCGACCACCAGCTGGAACCGCCGCGCCGACGCGATCGACGACACCACCGCGAGGGATTCGCCCCGGCGGTCGAGTTCGGGCCCCTGCTCGATGTGGGCCTCCAGGTAGCCGACGAGCTCGTCCGGGTGCCGGGCGGCTTCGCCGATGCGTCCGGGGTCGAGGCCGAAGTCGAGGAACGCCTCGCGCAGTGTCGTGCCGTCGGAGTCCGTCAGCGTCCACCACTCGTCGTTCCACGACCCGGCGACGGCAGACGAGCCGAGCAGTGCCTTGCCGAACCGGGTGCCCTCCTCGTCGGAGAACGCGACGACCTCGAGGGCGAAGGGCAGGGCCGTCGAGCGCAGCAGACGCACCACCTCGAGCGCCATGAGCACGCCCACGATGCCGTCGAACCGGCCGGCATCCGGAACCGTGTCGAGGTGCGACCCGAGCATGAGGGCGGGCGCGTCGGGATCCCCCCGGCGCCCGAGCTGATTGCCCGCGGCATCCTGCGTCGTCGTCATGCCGATCTCGCGCATCCACTCGGCGGCCAGGCGGTTCACGCGCGCATGTTCGGGCGACAGGTAGACCCGCTCGATCGAGCCCGACACCGCGGTGACGCGCGCGAGCTCGTCGCAGCGCGTCATGACGCGCCGGGCGGCGGCCTCGACGTCGACGGGGGGAAGGCGGAACGCCACGCCTACGACCCCCGGTACACGTCGGCCGCGGCGTCGACCCCGCCGCTGACCGGCACCGACGCGCCGAAGCGGCGGAGCACCGCCTCGAGAGCCCCCAGCGTCGTCAGCACGGCGTCTCTGCGCGCGTTGTAGCCCATCGTTCCGATGCGCCAGACGCGCCCGTGGAGCGGCCCGAACGACGTGCCGATCTCGATGCCGTAGTCCTCGAGCATCGCGGCGCGCGCGACATCGCCCGGCACGCCGTCCGGGATCTCGACCGCGACGACGTTGTTCATCTTGTGCGCGATGTCGCCGAACACGGTGAGCCCGAGGCCCTGCACGCCGGCGAGCATGGCCGCGCCCGCGACACGGTGACGGTCGATGACCGCCTCGCGGCCTTCGAGCAGCAGCACCCGGGCGCACTCGCGCGCGCCGTACAGCATCGAGGTGGCCTCGGTGTGGTGGTTGAGCCGCCGCGGCCCCCAGTAGTCGAGGATCATCCCGAGGTCGAAGTAGTTCGAGCGGACGAAGTCCGCGGCATCCGGATCGCCCTCCTCGCGGATGCCGGCCTCGATCTTCGCGCGTGAGCGGATGACGTCGACGGCGCGCTCCGAGAGGGTGATCGGCGCCGAGCC
>JBEVLS010000125.1:0-15047 GCA_040509015.1 Microbacterium sp. | reverse complement strand
TCGGGCACGCTCGAGATGCTGATCGCCGCTCGCGCCGTGCAGGGTCTCGGCGCCGCGCTGATGACGCCGCAGACCATGGCCGTCATCACGCGGACGTTCCCGCCCAACCGCCGCGGCGCCGCGATGGGCCTGTGGGGCGCGACCGCCGGAGTGGCGACCCTCGTCGGACCCCTCGCCGGCGGACTGCTCGTGGACGGCTTCGGCTGGGAGTGGATCTTCTTCATCAACATCCCCGTCGGCATCATCGCCTTCGTCCTCGCGTGGATCTACGTCCCGAAGCTCGAGACGCACCCCCACCGCTTCGACATCCCGGGCGTGATCCTCAGCGCGATCGGCCTGTTCCTGATCGTGTTCGGCCTGCAGGAGGGCGAGAAGTTCGACTGGGCGCCGTGGGTCTGGGGCATGATCGTGGCCGGTCTCGCGGTGATGGCCGTCTTCATCTGGACGCAGGCGCGCACGAAGAACGAGCCGCTCGTGCCTCTCGACCTCTTCCGCGACCGCAACTTCGCGATCGCCAACATCGGCATCGCCGCGGTCGGCTTCACGGTGACGAGCATGTCGCTGCCGCTGATGTTCTTCATCCAGCTCGCTCGCGGTCTCACACCGACCGAATCGGCGCTGCTGCTCATCCCCATGGCCGTGCTGTCGGGCGTCCTCGCTCCGTTCGCGGGCAAGCTGCTCGACCGCACCGACCCCCGGTTCCTGCTCGTCCCCGGACTGCTCATGGTCTCGGGGTCGCTGTTCTGGTACGCCTCGCTCATGAACGCCGACACTCCGATCCTGATGTTCCTGCTGCCCTCGGCGCTCATGGGCATCGGCAACGCCGGCATGTGGGGGCCCCTGGCGACGACCGCGACGCGCAACCTGCCTCCTCGCCAGGCGGGCGCGGGCGCGGGCATCTACAACACGACGCGCACGATCGGCTCGGTGCTCGGGTCGGCCGCGATCGCGGCGTTCATGCAGTCGCGCCTCGAGGCGAATCTGCCCGGAGCGGCGGATGCCGCGGCAGGGTTCGGCGAAGGCACGCTGCCGCCCTTCGTGATCGACGGATTCTCGCAGGCGATGGCGCAGGCCGTGCTGCTGCCGGCCGGGGTCATCCTCATCGGGCTCGTGGCGGTGCTGTTCCTGCGCCGCCCCGTGCCGTCGACCGCCGAGTGGAGTGCGCCCGCGGGCGACTAGCCGGGATCAGCCCTCGTCGACGCGGGCGGCGATGTCGGTGCGGTGCTGCGACCCCTCGAGCCCGATGTCGTCGATCGCCCGATAGACGCGCTCGCGGGCTTCGCGGAAGGTCGTGCCGACGCCGACGACGTTGAGCACACGCCCGCCTGTCGCCATGAGACCCGCATCGGCCACGGCGGTCGCCGCGTGCGCGAGGTGGACGCCGTCGACGGCAGCGGCGGCATCCAGTCCTGTCAGGGGGCGACCGGTGACCGGGGCCTCGGGGTAGCCCTCGCTGGCGACGACCACGGTCACGGCCACCGCGTCGGCGAAGGCCGGTCGCGGCTGATCCTCGAGGTTTCCGGATGCCGCGGCGAACAGGAGGGCCGACAGGGGGTCCACGAGCCGGGGCAGGACGACCTGCGTCTCGGGGTCGCCGAAGCGCGCGTTGAACTCGATGACCTTGACACCCTTCTCAGTGAGGATGAGTCCGGCGTAGAGAAGGCCGATGAAGGGGGTGCCCTCGGCGTCGAGGCGCCGGATCACCGGCTCGGCGACCGTGCGGGTGACCTCGTCGACGAAGTCGCTCTCGCTGCCGAACATGCCGTCGAGCCAGGGGAGGGGCGAGTAGGCGCCCATGCCGCCGGTGTTGGGTCCTTCGTCGCCGTCGCCGAGGCGCTTGAAGTCCTGTGCGGGGCTGAGGGGCAGCACGTGGTCGCCGTCGCTCAGGAAGAACAGCGAGACTTCGGGGCCGGCGAGGAACTCCTCGACCAGCACCGGGCCCGACGCGAGGTACGCGTCCGCGTGGGCGAGTGCGGCATCCCTGTCGTCCGTGACGATGACGCCCTTTCCGGCAGCGAGGCCGTCCGCCTTGACCACGTGCGGAGCACCGAACTCGTCGAGGGCCTCTTCGACCTCCGCGCGGGTCTGCGCGCGGCGCGCGCCACCGGTCGGCACGCCGGCGGCCTCCATGATCCGCTTCGCGAAGGCCTTCGAGCCCTCGAGCTGGGCGGCGGCCCTGCCCGGGCCGAAGACCGGGATGCCGCGCTCCCGGAGCGCGTCCGCGACGCCCGCGACGAGCGGAGCCTCGGGGCCGATGACGACGAGGTCGACGCTGCGCTCATTGGCGAAGGACGTCACCGCCGCGGGATCGTTCGGGTCGAGGTCGACGATCGTCGAGTCGTGCGCGATGCCGGCGTTGCCGGGCGCGGCGAGGATCTCGTGCGAGGCCTCCTCCGAGCGCAGAGCGAGGATGATGGCGTGCTCGCGCGCGCCCGAGCCGAGGACGAGGATTCTCACCCGCCCAGCCTACCGAGGCCCGCGCACCCGCCTTCCGGGGCGGGTGGGGCGTAGCGTTGTCGCATGCCCCGCAGGATCACGACCGACGACGGACGCGCCGCGCTCGCCGCCGTGCGCGAGGGCTCCCCGGCGCGCACCGAGCTCGCCACGGCCGTGCGCTATCTGCTGCAGCTCCTCGCGGAGAAGGCGCCCGGGCACAGCGTCGAGGTGCGCGTGCCGCCGTTCGGGGCGGTCCAGGTCGTGGAGGGGCCTCGGCACACGCGCGGAACGCCGCCCAACGTCGTCGAGACCGATCCGGCGACGTGGATCGCGGTCGCTCTGGGCGACGAGCCGTGGGCGGATGCCGCATCCGCCGGCCGGATCGTGGCCTCGGGCGTGCGGGCGAACGTCTCGGACCTGCTGCCGCTGCGCCCCTGACGCCCGCGAGTCCGTTCGGGGCGGATTCGCGCCGGACCGCGTCAGCGCCGCGGCATCACCACGGGCACCCCGGTCACCGGGTGCGGGAAGACGTCGACCGCCTGGTCGTAGACCGCCTCGATGCGCTCGGCGGTCAGCACGGCGGCAGGGGCGCCCGTCGCGACCACGCGACCGGCCGACAGCAGCGTCATGCGGTCGGCCGATGAGAGTGCGGCGTTGAGGTCGTGCAGCACGACCGCGACCGCCGCGCCCTCGCGTGCGCGACGGCGGGCGACGGCCAGCACGTCCTCCTGATGCTTGAGGTCGAGGGCGGCGGTCGGCTCGTCGAGCAGGAGGATGTCGGTGGCCTGCGCGAGCACACGCGCCAGCGCGGCGCGGGCGCGTTCGCCGCCCGACAGGGAGGGGATCGCGCGAGCGGCGAGCCCCGCGACATCGGTGTCGGCCATCGCGCGGCGGATGATCGCGTCGCCGGCGTCCTCCTGAGGTGTGCGCGCCCACGGCGCGCGCCCCATCTCGACGACCTGGGCGACGGTGAACGGGAAGCTGACGGCGTTCTGCTGCAGCAGCACCGCACGCAGGCGCGCGAGATCGCGGGCGTGGTAGTCGCGCAGCGGCTTGTCGTCCAGCCGGGCCTCGCCCGCCGTCGGAGCGATGTCGCCGGCGATGACGCCGAACAGGGTCGACTTCCCGGCGCCGTTCGGACCCACCAGCGCGTGGACCTCGCCCGCCCGGATCTCGACGGAGGCGTCCTCGAGGATCGGGCGTCGGGCCCCGTCGGGCACGACGGTCACGCCGCGGGCTTCGAGGCGGATGGTCATCCCCACCCTCCTGCCCGGCGCCGCGTGCGCACCAGCAGCCACAGGAAGAACGGCCCGCCGACGAGCGCCGTCAGCATGCCGATCGGAAGATCGGCCATCGGCACGGCCGTCCGCGCGATGAGATCGGCGAGGGCGATCAGCAGCGCCCCGCCGAGGGTGGAGGTGATCATGAGCGGCAGGTGCGCAGGACCGATCGCCATGCGCATCAGGTGCGGCACCACGAGGCCGACGAACCCGATGATCCCGGCGAACGCCACCGCGGCGCAGACGAGCAGGGCGACGGTGACGATGACGACGACACGGAGCAGCTCGACTCGCACGCCGAGGTGACGCGCCGTGCGCTCGCCGAGGGCGAAGAGGTCGAGCCGTCGCGAGACGGCGAACGCCACGATCGTCCCCACGAGCACGAGCGGCGCGACCACCGCGATGTTCTGCCAGAGTGCGCCGTTCAGGCTGCCCAGCTGCCAGAAGACGATCTGCTCGCGGGTCGCGGTCGTGCCCAGGAACGTCATGAACGCAAGGCCCGCGCCGGCGATCGCGTTGACTGCGATCCCGGTCAGCAGCAGCGTGACGACCTCGGTGCGTCCGCCGGAACGGCTCACGAGATAGACCGCCATCACGGCGGCGAGCCCGCCGACGAAGGCCCACGCCGGCGTCGCCCACATGCCCGCGGCCGTGACGCCGAGGGTGATGCTCGCGGCCGCGCCGAGGGCCGCGCCCGACGAGACCCCGACGACCGCCGCATCTGCGAGCGGATTTCCGAAGATCGCCTGCATCAGCACGCCCGACACGGCCAGCGACGCCCCGACCAGCAGGCCCAGCACGATGCGCGGCAGCCGGATCTCGAGGACGACGCCGGCCGCCGTCGGCGCGGCGGGGGCGAGGTCCGAGGGGATCCCGGCGGCGTTCAGCAGGATCCCGAGCACCTCCGAGGGCGACAGGGCGTACTGGCCGATGCCCAGCGAGACGACGACGGTGACGATGAGCAGGACGACGAGCACGATCGAGACCACGATGAACCTCGGCGTGCGGTCCTTCGTGGGTGTGGAAACGACGACTTCGCTCGTCACGGTGTCGGTGCCGCCGTCGGTGCGGCGCCGAGGGACGGGGCGTAGACGGCCCGTGCCAGCGCCCGGATGATGTCGCCCGAACGCGGACCGAAGCTCAGGATCGCGGTGTCGGCCATGTCGACCACGCGCCGTTTCTCACCGGCCGGCGTCTGGGCGATGGCGGGGATCGTCTGGATGAGGCCGTCGATGCCTCCGACCGACGCGAGTCCGTCGGTCATCATGACCAGCAGGTCGGGGTTCGCGGCGACGAGCGCCTCGGCGGTCATGGGCTTCATGCCCTGCCAGCCGATCTCGCTCGCGACGTCGACCCCGCCGACCGCGTCGATGAGCGAATCCGCCCCCGAGTCGCTGCCGAAGATGTAGTACACGTTCGCGCTGCCGCGCACGTAGAGGAAGAGCATGCGCGGGCGGTCGGATGCCGCGGCGGGCGCCACCTCGGCCACCTCGGCGCGCGCATCGGCCACGTCGGCGTCGAGATCGGCGATGAGCGCCTCGCCCCGCGTCGGGACCCCGAGCGCGGCGGCGACCTCTGTCACGAGCGCGTCGACGTCGTCGAGTCGGCGCTCGGACGAGATGACGACGACGGCGATGCCGGCATCCCTCAGCTGCTGCCGGACCTCTTTGGGACCGATCGTGGTGTCGGTCAGCATGATCGTGGGGGCGAGCTCGAGGATCACCTCGGCGTTGAGGGTGTGCCCCGTCTTGGTCACGATCGGCAGGTCCTCGGTGCCGGCGAAGTCCGTCGAGGAGTCCCGTCCCACGACCTGCTCGCCCAGGCCCAGGGCGAAGACGGTCGCGGCGATCGTGCCCGAGATGTCGACGGGCAGGATGCGGTCGGCATCCGTGATCTCGACCTCTCGCCCTTCGGCATCCGTCACGGTCACCGGCAGTGCGGCCGCGGTCGTGTCGTCGACGACGTCGATGCCGCGGGAGGGGAGGCATGCGCTGGACGGGCCGACGACCGCGCGGGGGTCGTCGGCGAGGTCGAGGTCGATGAGGCGGGCGTCCGCCCCCGCGCAGGATGCGTCCGTCGCGACGTCGTCGGATGGCGTCGGCGCGGCGCACCCGGCGATGGCGAGAACGGCGATGGCGAGCACCGCGAGACGGCCGATTCGGCGCATGAGGGTAGCCTTACCTTAAACTTGACCCCAGCGGGAGAAGTGCCGTACGGTCGGGATCGAGCTTAGGTTAGCCAACCCTAAAGTTCGAATCCACCCGATTGCACAGACGCACCGGCGGTGCGCTCTCCGGCGCGCGCGCCGGCACGGAGATCAGCAGTGTTCACGCAGCCCGAAGCCGCGACATCCGAAGTGCGCTCACGCGCCCGGATCGTCGTCGCCGCCCTCCTCTCACTCTTCCTCGTGATCGCCGGAGCGCTGACCGCTCCGCCGGCCCGCGCCCTCGTCGACGGCGCCGTGATCACCGGCACCGTGACGGCGGCATCCGAGTCCGGGCTCACCGTCCAGGTGCAGGCGTCCGGCCTCGGCTCGGTCACCAGCGCGTACGCGGCGCTGATTCCGAAGGGGGCCGAAGCCGGCGTCTCCGGCAGCGGCGGCTACGCCGCGTTCGCCCTGCCCTTCCCGACCGTCAGCGGCGGCGCGACGTCGTTCACGCTCACCGCTGCGAAGACCGCGCTCGACCGGTCGATCACCTACGAAGTGCTGATCTGGCAGATCCACTCCGGAGCGAACGCAGAGACGATCTACGCGCGCAGCGACGTCGCGATCTCCACGACGCAGTGGGACGCCGTCTTCCCACCCGCGCCGGAGCCCGAGCCCGCCGTGGCGACCTCGACCACGCTGACCGTCGACCCGGCGTCGACGAGCCAGGCCGGTGCGACCTTCACGCTCGGCGCGACCGTCTCGCCCGCGGCATCCGGAACCGTCGCCTACTCGGTGAACGGCTCGTCGGTCGGTTCGGCACCCGTCGGCTCGACCGTGACCACCAGTGTGGCAACGCCCGGCACCGCCCAGCTCTCGGCCGTCTTCACGCCGGCCGACCCCGCAGCCTTCGTCGGCTCGACGTCGTCATCGGTCGCGTACGAGATCACCGCCGTCACGACACCCGAAGAGCCCGAGACCCCGGTGTTCACCCCCGCGATCTCGGTGTTCCGCGCCGACGGCACGACGCCGTTCGCCGGGACGGTCACGGCAGGCGAGACGCTCGTCGTGAAGGGCACGGGCTTCGACCCCGCGGCGAACGTGGGCGGACGCGGCCTTCCGATCCCCGCGACGCTCCCGCAGGGCACGTACGTCGTGTTCGGCCACTTCGCCGAGAACTGGAAGCCGTCCGCGGGCGCCGCGTCCGCGCAGCGCAAGGTGATCTCGCAGAAGTGGGCGCTGGCCGAGAGCGTGCTCGAGCAGGTGCCGGCGCAGTATCAGGCCACGATCCGCGGTCAGTGGGTCGACATCGCCGCCGACGGATCGTTCCGCGCGACGCTCACGGCGTCCGAGACGACGGCTCCGGTGTCCGGAGGTGCGTACGGTGTCTACACCTATGGCGCCGGCGGCGTCTCGAACGCGGCCCAGGAGCTGTCGGTGCCGGTCGCCTTCGCGCCGGTGTTCGATCCCGCGATCTCGGTGTTCCGCGCCGACGGCACGACGCCCGTCACAGGCACCGTCGATGCCGGCGAGACCCTCGTCGTGAAGGGCACCGGCTTCGACCCGGCCGCCAACGTGGGCGGACGCGGTGTGCCGATCCCCTCCACGCTCCCGCAGGGCACGTACGTCGTGTTCGGTCAGTTCGCCGAGAACTGGAAGCCCTCTGCCGGCGCCGCATCGTCGCAGCGCAAAGTGGGCTCGCAGAAGTGGGCGCTGGCCGAGGGCGTGCTGGACCAGGTCCCGTCGGCGTATCAGGCGTCGATCCGCAGCCAGTGGGCGGCGCTGTCGGCGGACGGATCGTTCTCGACGACGCTGACCGTGACCGAGACCGCCGCGGTCGACACCGGACGCTACGGCGTCTACACCTACGGTGCCGGTGGCGTGAGCAACGCGGATCAGGAACTGTACGTCCCCCTCACCATCGCTCCGCCCGTCCCGGATCCGTCGCTCGACGTCGCGGTCACGGCGGTCGACGCCGTCGCAGGCGCGACGATCCGCGTCGAGGGCGCGAACCTCGGATCGGCGACCGGCGCGTACGCGGCGATCATCGAGAAGGGCGCCGAGGCGGGCGTCGGCATGGGGGGCGGCTACGTCGCCTTCGCGATCCCGTTCCCGGTCATCACGAACGGCGCCACCGACATCACGTTCACCGCTCCGACCGCCGAGCTCGACCCGGCGAAGACCTACGAGGTCCTCGTGTGGAAGCAGCACTCGGTGCCGGATGCCACGACGATCTACGCCCGCGCGGACGTGCCGTTCACCGCCGAGCACTGGAAGGTGCTCTTCCCGGAAACGACCCCTCCTCCCACGGCTCCGCCGATCACGCCGCCGACCGATCCGCAGACGCCCGCGGCATCCGGATCGCTGCGGTGGTCGATCTCTTCGACCTTCACGGGCTACGTCGCGGGATCCATCGCGAAGGGCTCGGTCGCCGTCTCGGGCGGGGCGACTCGTTCCGGCGGACTCTTCCAGTTCGGTCAGGCGACCGGCTCGACGTTCGACGCGGACGCCGGCACCGGGTCGGTGTCGTACATCGGAGCGGTCAGGTTCACCGGGCACGGCGGCATCCTCGACGTGACGATCTCGAACCCGCAGATCCGCGCGACGTCCCCGACGTCCGCGGCGCTGTACGTCACCAGCGGCGGCAGCCAGGTGCACTTCGCCGATCTGAACCTCGGTGCGGCGACGCGTTCGACGGCCGGCGGCGCCGTCACGTTCGAGGGAGCTCCGGCGACCCTCACCGCGGCCGGACGCACCCAGGTGTTCCAGGGCTACTCGACGAGCCTCGACCCGATCGCGTTCACGGTCGGCTCGGTCGGTCTCGCGCCGTCCGGCTCCACGGGCACGGTCGCTGCGGCACCGGCACCCGCGCGCAGCGCGGTTCCCGCGACGCCCCCGGCGGCCGAGGGCATCGTCCTCGACGACGCGACGCTGGCGGCGCTGTCGGCGGGCGAGCAGGTCGAGGTCTCGGCCTCGGGCTTCCAGCCGAACGAAGAGGGCATCCTCGTCGTGGTCTACTCGACGCCGATCGTCCTCGACGAGCTGACGGCGGATGCCACGGGCACCGCCACGTGGTCGGGCAGCCTTCCGGCGACCTTGGCCGACGGAGAGCACACGCTCACCTTCCAGGGCTCGGTGGATCGCGGCATCCGCTTCACGCTCGCCCGTGCGGCGGCGGCGCTCGACGGCTGCCTCGTGGAGGGCGCGAGCCTGAACTGGGGCTTCAAAGAGACCTTCCGCACCTACATCGAGGGCATCGCGGCCGGCGGCTGGGAGCTCGCCGACGTCGTCTACGAGTACCCCGAGTTCGTGTGGGCGGACGGGACGGGCGCCGTCGACATCGACGCGCGCACGGGTCTGGTGACCTACGGCGGCTCGATCCGGTTCACCGGCCACTCGGGAGCGCTCGACACGACGCTCGCGAACGCCCGACTCGAACTGGCCGGCGACACCGGCTACCTCGTGTTCGACGTCTCCGGGACGACGCAGGCGGGCGAGCCCGTCTCCGAGGCGGGTGTGCGTTTCGCCGAGTTCGCGCTGCCCGACCTCGAGCTGACCGACCAGGGGCTCGTGCTCGACGCTCTGCCCGCGACGCTGACCGATGCCGGTGCCGCCGCGTTCGGCACCTACCCGGCCGGCGAGGAGCTCGACCCCGTGTCGGCACTCATCCCGGTCGATGAGGCGTGCGGCGAGCCGGTGGCCGTGCCCGACGACGCACCGGTCGCCGAGGCCGAGGTGGAGCGGGTCGACGCCGTGCAGGCGCAGGATTCCGCTCCGGTGTGGCCGTGGGCCGTGGGCGGCATCGCCGTCGTGCTCGTGATCGGCGCGGCCGCCTGGGTGGTCATCGCGCGCCGCCGCGCGGCCCACGCCGACAGCTGATGCGTGCGAGGTGCCCCGCGGACGATCTCGTCGGCGGGGCGCCTCGGCGCGTCCGCAGCGCCCGCGGAGTGGGACAATGGAGGCATGGCCGATCAGGCGCAGACTCCCGATGAACCGGATGCCGCGGCATCCGCCCCTCGCATCACCGACCGTCGCGAGACGGTTCGGGTTCGCCGCGCCCCGAAGTTCTCGGTGTTCCTTCTCCTGGGCGCCGCGCTGGGCATCATCGTCGCGCTGATCCTGACGTTCGCCTTCCAGGGCACGGACGAGACGAGCCCCAACACCGGACTGATCTACACGGACGGCCAGGTCTTCGGCTTCCTCGCGCTGATCTGCATCACGGTCGGCGTCGCGCTCGGCGGCATCGTCGCCCTGCTGTTCGATCGCTACTCGTCGCGGCACGCGCGCGAGGTCACGATCGACCACGAGCAGAGCCGGCGCGACTGAGCCTCAGGCCAATTCGGCGATGATCGGGTGGATCGCCGCGTCGAACGCGACGACGTCGCCCCGCAGTCCGTCGGTGACGGCGATCGTGAGCGAGCCGATCCACCACACGCCGCGCTGCGCCAGCGGCAGCACCTGCACGTTGAGTTCGAACGAGTGCGCCCGTCGACCCACCGTGCGCTCATGCTCCGCGATGGCGCTCGCGTAGGCGCGGTAGGCCGACCCGCCGGCGGCGCCCGCGTCCCGTCGATAGCGCTCGTGCGCCGACTGCGAGAACGCGAGGGCCGGGGCGGCGTGCACGGAGATCGCCGTGCGCAGCTCGTCGGCGCCCTCGGAGGGCAGGGCGACGAGCGTCTCGAAGCCGTCGACGAGGTCGAGCGGGACCGGCGACGGGTGGGCCTGCGGCTCGACGGTCATGTTCCAGTACGAGGTCCACTGCGCCTCGAGCGCGTCGCGCCGCGACTCGTCGATCTCGGTCGTGCGCGGGGGCACGCCCCGCAGCGAAGGAAGTTCGTCGGGCGAGCGGATGCCGAGGGCCTGGCGCAGGTACAGGGCGATCAGCACCGGCTGACCCGCGTCTTCGCGAACCAGCCACTCCGGAGTCCCGCCGCCCATGCGGCGATTCTAGAGCCGCCCGCTCGCCTCGGCACCCGCGGAGCCGCACGGATCTCCCGGCTCGCACTCAGGGATCGCGCGGAAGAGGCCGCCCCGCCGCGGGTAGGCTGGAGGCGTGGCGCCCTCCTCCACCAATCCCTATACCGAAGCCGGCGTTGATACGGCTGCCGGTGATCTCGCCGTCGAACTCATGAAGTCGGCGGTGCGACGCACCCACGGCCCGGAAGTGCTCGGCGGTGTCGGCGGCTTCGCCGGCCTCTTCGACGCGAGCGCGCTGCGGGCGTACGCCAAGCCGCTGCTCGCGACGAGCACCGACGGGGTCGGCACGAAGGTCGCGATCGCGCAGGCCATCGACAAGCACGACACGATCGGCCTCGACCTCGTCGGCATGGTGGTCGACGACATCATCGTCGTCGGCGCGAAGCCGCTGTTCATGACCGACTACATCGCGTGCGGCAAGGTCTTCCCCGAGCGCATCGCCGACATCGTGCGGGGCATCGCCGCGGGCTGCGCCGAGACCGGCACCGCCCTCGTCGGCGGCGAGACGGCCGAGCACCCCGGGCTTCTCGGCGTCAACGACTACGACGTCGCAGGAGCTGCGACCGGCGTCGTCGAGGCCGACCGCGTGCTCGGCGCCGACCGGGTGCGCGACGGAGACGTCGTGCTCGCTCTCGCCTCGAGCGGCCTGCACTCCAACGGCTACTCGCTCGTGCGCCACATCGTGGCCGGTGCGGGCATCCAGTACGGCGACCGTGCTCCCGACCTCGGCACGCATGCCACCACATGGGGCGAAGCGCTGCTCGAGCCCACGCGCCTCTACTCCGCGCCGCTCCTGCGTCTGATCACGCAGTTCGGCGACCGCGTGCACGCTCTCAGCCACGTCACCGGCGGTGGCATCGCCGCCAACCTCGCACGCGTGCTGCCGCCGGAGGCCTGGGTCGACGTCGACCGGTCGACCTGGTCGCCCCCGCCCGTCTTCCGGGTGCTCGCCGACCTCGGCGGACTCGACCTCGTCGAGACCGAGGGCACGTGGAACCTCGGGATCGGGTTCCTCGCGGTCGTGTCGGGCGACAAGGCGGCGGCTGCGGCATCCGCCCTCGCACAGGACGGCATCGCCACCTGGCAGGTGGGCGTCGTGCGCACCGACGCGCGCCCCGAGGGCGACTACGAACAAGGCGCCAAGGGCGTCGACGGCGGGGCGGTGCGCCTCGTCGGTGACTACAGCGAGAACAGCGGAGCACACTGACCCCCATGTGCGGAATCATCGGCATGGTGGGCCGCGGGCCCGTCAACCAGGAGATCTACGACTCGCTCGCCCTTCTGCAGCACCGCGGTCAGGACTCGACCGGCATCGCGACGGCCGGCGCCGACGGCGTCTTCCACATCCACAAGGCCAAGGGGCAGGTCCGCGAGGCGTTCCGCACGCGCGACATGCGCAATCTGCTCGGCAACGTGGGCCTCGGCCACGTGCGCTACGCGACGAAGGGCAACGCGCAGAACGAAGAAGAGGCGCAGCCCTTCTACGTCAACGCGCCGTACGGCATCGTGCTCGTGCACAACGGCAACCTCACCAACACGCGCGAGTTGACGCAGGAGCTCTTCCACAAGGATCGTCGCCACCTCAACACCACGAGCGACACCGAGCTCCTCGTCAACGTCCTCGCGAACGAGCTGCAGAGCGCCATCTCGGGCGTCGAGCTCGAGCCCGATCAGGTCTTCGAGGCCGTCACGCGCGTCCACGAGCGCGTCGAGGGCTCGTACGCCGCGATCGCCCTGATCGCCGGGTACGGACTGCTCGCCTTCCGCGACCCGTTCGGCATCCGTCCGCTCATCCTCGGCACCCGCAAGCACGACGACGGCACCTATGAGTGGGTCGTCTCGAGCGAGTCCCTCGTGCTCGAGAACGGCGGATTCGAGATCGTCCGCGACGTCATGCCCGGAGAGGCCGTCTTCGTCGACCTCGACGGGCATCTGCACACCCATCAGTGCGCGACGACGCCGGAGCTCGTTCCATGCTCGTTCGAGTACGTCTACCTCGCTCGTCCCGACTCGGTCATGAACGGCATCTCGGTCTACGAAGCGCGGCTGCGCATGGGCGATCGCCTGGCCGACACGATCGCCAAGTACACCCCGTCCGGCACGATCGACGTCGTCATGCCGATCCCCGACTCGTCGCGGCCGGCCGCCATGCAGGTCGCGCGCAAGCTCGGCATCGAGTACCGCGAGGGCTTCTACAAGAACCGGTACGTCGGGCGCACGTTCATCATGCCGGGCCAGGCGGTGCGCAAGAAGAGCGTCCGCCAGAAGCTCAATGCGATGTCGAGCGAGTTCAAGGGCAAGAACGTCCTGCTGATCGACGACTCGATCGTGCGCGGCACGACGTCGAAGGAGATCATCCAGATGGCTCGGGATGCCGGGGCGAAGACGGTCACGTTCGCGTCTGCTGCGCCGCCGGTCCGGTTCCCGCACGTGTACGGCATCAACATGCCCTCTCGTCATGAGCTCGTCGCCCACGGGCGCACGATCCCCGAGATCGCGGAGGAGCTCGGCGCGGATTACATGGTCTACCAGGAGGTCCAGGACCTCAAGGAGGCGATCCTCGAGGGCTCCGACATCGACGATCTCGACATGAGCTGCTTCGACGGTCGCTACATCACCGGCACGGTGTCCGAGGAGTACCTGGCCTGGGTCGAGGGCTCGCAGGAGTCGTAGCCGCCCTAGGCTGGGTCGGTGAGCTCCACCCCCGGCATCCGTCCTCTCTGGCACGGCCGGGCGCTCGCCGTCATCGGCATCGTGCTGTTCGCATTCTCACTGCGTTCGGCGGTCGCCTCGCTGTCGCCGCTGTTCGACCACATCGCCGCGGATTTCTCGCTGCCCGCCGTGGTCATCGGCCTCATCGGCACCGCACCGCCCGTCTGCTACGCCGTGTTCGGCCTGCTCACTCCCGGCCTCGAACGCCGTTTCGGTCTCGAACGCCTCGCCGTGGTGGCGATGGTGGTCGTGACGATCGGCCTGGTCTCGCGCGCGTTCGCCGGGAGCTCGGGCCTGCTGCTGGCCGGGACGGCGCTCGTGTTCGCGGCCGTCGGCGTCGGCAACATCCTGCTGCCGCCCCTGGTGCGCCGCTACTTCCCCGATCGCATCGGCCTGATGACGACGCTGTTCTCGACGACGATGGCGCTGTCGACGTTCATCCCGCCGCTCGTGGCGGTCCCCGTCGCCGACGCGGCGGGCTGGCGGGTCTCGCTCGGGATGTGGGCGGTCTTCGCTCTCGTCGCGATGATCCCCTGGGTCGCGCTTCTCGTCGAAAGGCGCTCCGACGCCGCTCCGGTCGACATCGAATCGGCCAACCCCCGCGTCTTCGGACGGCTGTGGCGGCTCCCGCTCGCCTGGGCGCTGGTGGCGGCGTTCCTCACGGCGGGAACCATCGCCTACACGTGCTTCGCGTGGCTGCCGACGATCCTGGTCGACGTCGCCGGAGTCACGCCGGCGGCGTCCGGCGCCCTGCTGTCGCTGTTCGGGGCGATGGGGCTGCCGGCCTCACTGCTCGTGCCGATCCTCGTCGTGCGCGCCAACGCCACGCGCGCGCTGTTCGCCGTCGCGGTGGTCACCGGGCTCGCCGGGATCGGAGGGCTGCTCTTCGCTCCCACCCTCGCACCGTGGCTCTGGGTCGCCCTTCTGGGCACCTCGCCGCTGCTGTTCCCGATGACGCTCGTGCTGCTCGGTCTGCGCGCCCGCACCCACGAAGGATCGGTTGCACTGAGCAGCTTCGTGCAGAGCATCGGCTACGGAATCGTCGCGCTGTTCCCGTTCGGGATCGGGCTGCTCCACGACGCGACGGACTCGTGGACCGGACCGCTCATCGTGCTCGCGGTCGTCGTCGCATCGGTCGTGCCGGCGTCGTTCATCGCCGCGCGGCCCCGCACCATCGAGGACGAGTGGGAGCGGCGCCACGGCGCCTGGTGAGACGAGCGGTCAGGCCTTCTCGTACGAGTACGAGGTCTCGCCTTCTTCTTCGCCCTCGTCTTCGTCGTCTTCGACCGCCCACTTGTCGACGTACTCGTTCTCGTCGGACGGGTGCCCCAGTTCGCGCTCCAGAGCGGAGGTGTTCAAGCCGGGGCTGTACGACTTGAGTTCGCGGGCGATCTTGGTGTGCTTCGCCTTCTGACGGCCACGACCCATGCGAGACCCCCTCATTTCTGAGTGGCGGGTTCTTTCGCGAGCCCGCCGCAACGGCATCCGGCATCTCG
>JBEVLS010000124.1:0-8251 GCA_040509015.1 Microbacterium sp. | reverse complement strand
ACGCCACCACCTGGCCGGTCGGCTCGTTCCGGGCCGCCTCCGTCGACGACGCCGCCGATCGCCTGGTCGCAGTGCTGCGCGAGGAGGACGCCGACCTGCTGGTGGCGAACTCGCTGAAGGCGGCTGTGCTGCTGGGGCTGGTCAGCGGGCGGCGGCCGTGGGTGTGGCACCTGCACGACCGACTCGCGACGGACTACCTAGCCACACCGGTCGTGCTCGCACTGCGCGTGCTCGCGCGATTCGGCCCTCGTCGAATCGTCGCGAACTCCCTCGCGACCGCGTCGACGGCGGGACGCCTGCCGTCCGGACGGGTCGCGGTGGCGTACCCGGGCATCGAGTCGTCGGCGTTCGCGCGACCGAAGCGCTCGCCCGGCCGTGGCCCCATCGGAATCGTGGGACGCATCGCTCCCACGAAAGGTCAGCGCGAGTTCGTCGAGGCGGCGGCGCTCGTCGCCGAAAGCCATCCGCGGTCGCGGTTCCGGATCGTCGGCGCGGCGCTCTTCGATGACGCGGGCTATGCGCGGACGCTCGATGAGCGGATCGCCGCTTCCGGCCTCGGCGACCGCCTCGAGCAGACCGGGTGGTCCGATTCGCCGGCCGCCGAGTTCCGCCGGCTGCGGATGCTGGTCCATGCATCGCCGGTGCCCGAGCCCTTCGGCCAGGTCATCGTCGAGGCGATCGCGGTCGGCACCCCGGTCGTGGCCACCGATGCGGGGGGCGTGGGCGAGATCCTGGATCCGCGGGGTCGTGCCGTGGAGATCGCCGACGGCGTGCGGCGTGCGCCGAACGGGCTCCTCGTCCGCCCTGGGGACGCGGGGGCGCTCGCGGCGGCCATCGCCTGGACGCTGGATCATCGCCCCGAGGCCGCGGATTCCGCGCGCGCCGCTCACGACGATGCCCGCGCTCGATTCACGATCGAGCGCACGTGGGCGGTCGTGTCGACCGTGTGGTGGTCCGCCGCGCGGCGCTGAGCCCCGCCGCGGTCAGTCCGCGTCGACGACCCGGGAGTTCGAGACCCGCACGTAGTCCACGAGCATCTCGGCGGGGAAGACCGTGTCGGTGTTGGGCGGTCCCGGCCACGAACCTCCCACCGCGAGATTGAG
Organism: Microbacterium sp.; assembly: GCA_040509015.1. Lineage (GTDB taxonomy): Bacteria > Actinomycetota > Actinomycetes > Actinomycetales > Microbacteriaceae > Microbacterium. The sequence goes on along the minus strand of JBEVLS010000124.1, from coordinate 7,148 downwards.
CGTGATCGAGCTCGGACGGTCGAACGGCCACTGCTCGTCGCTCGAGAGCGAGGACCGCAAGAGGCGGTACGTCTCGCGCCCGTCGACGCTGAAGATCAGCGCGTCCTTCGTCCAGTCCACGGCGTAGACGTGCCACTCGTCCGCGAAGGGCGCGCTGCCGAGGGTGGTGCCCTGACGCGTCCACCGCTCGCCCGACGTCCTGCCGCCGATCACCGTGCTGTGCAGGTCACGGGTGTTGCCGAGGAGTTCCATGATGTCGACCTCGCCCACGGCGGGCCAGTCCTGGCCGTTGCGGTCGTCGCCGTACAGCCAGAACGCCGACCAGAGGCCGGGTCCCTGCGGGACCTTGATGCGTGCTTCGATCCGTCCGTACGCGAAACGCGTCTTGGTCTCGATGCGCCCCGACGTGTAGTTGCCCGTGATTCCACGCGGATCGATGAAGGTCTCCTGGCGGGCGGTGATGCGCAGCGATCCGTTGCCGTCGAGCGAGAGATTCTCGGGGCGCGCCGTGTACACCTGCTGTTCGCCGTTGCCGTATCCGTCACCGCGCGTCGAGATGCTCCACGTGGCGGGATCGACCGGTGTGCCCGCCGCGCCCTCGAATTCGGCCGACCACACCACCCCCGACACCGGAACCGGCAGAGCGGGGTCCCCGAGGAAGTAGCCCGCGGCGTCGCCGATCAGGGCGACGCTGCCGCGGCCCGAGTTGGCGAAGATCACGCGGCCGTCGGTGCCGACCTTCACGGTGGTGAGGTTGGGGATCGTCTGACCGCGGACGTAGTTCAGATTCGACGCGAACGGCTGGCCGGTGGTCGACGGATAGGCCGTGACGTAGCCGTACGTGCCGGCGTTCGTGGCGGTGAGGTTCATGACCACGGCACCCACCCCCGTCGACGGGATGCCGCCACGGCCGGTCACCTGCGTCGAGCGGCGCCCGTCCGCCCCCGGCGATCCGCTGATTCCTGATCCGTCACGGCTGTCCATCAGGCGGGTCGGGCTCAGGCTGACGAAGGTGCCGGGCTGCGTGGGCGTGCCGGCGAGGTAATAGCCCGCGACATCGGCGATCACGTGCGCCGGGCCGGGGGAGTTGTTGGTGAGGGCGACCGCCCCGTCGGCGCCGAGCTTGACCGCGACGAGGTTGGGTATGGTCAGCCCGGCCCGGAAGTTCAGGTTCGACGCGGTCGGCTGCGACGTGCCCGAGGGGTAGGCGGTCAGAAACCCCGCGGCGGACGGCTCGGTCACCGTGACGTTCATGAGCACCGACGACACTCCGGTCGACGGCACTCCTCCGGACCCGGCCACGGGGAGCGTCAGAGTGCCCGAGGCGGCCACCGCATCGTTCGCAGCGATGCCGACGCGGGTGTCGAGGATGCGCGCGGGCGCGAGGCTCATGAAGGCGCCCGCGGCTGTCGGCGTGCCGCCGAGGTAGTGCCCCGCGGCATCCGCGAGCAGATGCGTGTCGCCGGCCGAATTGTTGGTCAGGTTGACGAATCCGTCCGTGCCGACCTTCACCGTGACCTGATTGGGGATGGTGTCGCCCGCCGAGAAGTTCACGTTGGACGCCGTCGGCTGAGCGCCGCCGGAGGGGTAGACGGTGAGGAACCCGTGGGCGGTCGGCGACACCGCCGTGACGTTCATGACGACCGCCGACGTCCCCGACGGTATTCCGGCTCGGCCGGACACCTGGAGGCGTATGGTCGCACCCGGTGCCACCGGACCGATCTGGGCGGACCCGAGCCCGATCCTGGTGTCGAGCAGGCGCTGCGGCGTGATGCTCACGAATGCGCCCGGTGCGGTCGGCTCGGCCGCCGACGCGGGCGTGGGTGGGGCCACCACCGTGAGCGCGGCGATGAGCAGTGCCAGCGCGAGCGCGGCGGAGGTGGTTCTGACGAATCCTCGCGGACGCGCGCCAACATGTCCCAGCAACTCGACTCCACTCCCCAGAAAGTGCCCGATGTCGATAAGTGCTCGCTCAGAGTAGCGGGCGGAGCCGCTTCCATGCGCGCGAATATTCGCGAACGGTCACATCCGGACTCGGATCGCGAGGTCGCGGGGTCGCCTAGTGCGTGCCGACGCCCTCGCGGCGATCGCGGCGTCGGCCGTCCCAGCCCGCCCACAGTCCCGCGACGAGTCCCGCGACCTCGACGGCGGAGCGCGTGAAGATGATCGGCGCGGTCACCCGCCGCTGGAGCGACACGCGCTGTCCGTCCTCTCCGACACCGCGCAGCATGAATCGTGCGACCTGGCCGAAGTAGTGGCGCTGCTGACGCAGTGCCGTGCGGTAGTAGCGCGGCAGGTACGGCGTGCGCCACCCGAAGACGCGCGCGAGGAGCATGACGTGGTTGCGCCGCGAGTAGTAGAGGTACCGCCGGTCGAACCGCTTGCCGCCGATCTGGTACGGCGCGGCGACATGGCGCACGAGGACATCCGGCGCGTAGATCAGCCGATGGCCGGCATCCTTCAGGCGAAGGCACGTGTCGGACTCTTCGCGCAGGCACGTGCCCGGATAGTTGCCGCGGATGCCGCCGATCGCGAGGAGCGTGGAGCGCCGGTAGGACTGGTTCGCGCCCAGGAAGTGATCGACGTCGATCCTCTTGCCGGGGTCGGCTGCGAAGTAGCCGGTGAGGTCGCCGTTGGGCAGCAGTCGTCCGATGCTGCCGATCCCCTCGACGTCCTCGCCGGGTCGCCCGTTGTCGGCACGGCCGCCCACGCCCGCGACGGAGTCGTCCTGGAACGCGTCCACGAGGCGGTCCAGCCACTCGGTGTCGACGAAGGCGTCGTCGTCGATGAACGACACGATGTCGCCGGTCGCCTGCGCCAGGCCGATCTGCCGCGACTCGGACATCGTGCCGCGTCCGAGGTCGTTGCGCAGGTACAGCACGTGGGGGAAGTCCCGGGCGATCAGTTCGCGAGTGCGGGAGTCGGGCGATGCATCGATGACGATGACCTGATGCGGCGCGGTCCGCAGGCGGCCGAGGTGCTCGAGGCACTGCTGGATGTACTGCGGTCGCGCGTAGGTGATGATGGCGACGGTCACCGTTTCAGCGGTCACTGGTGTGTTCCTCATCCTTCGGCGACGGAGATCGGGTCGCGGCATCGAAGACCGCTTCGTAAGAGTCTGCAACAGCGGGCCACGAGAACCGAGCGGCCGACGCCCGCCCCGCGGCGCCGAGTCGTGCGCGGAGCGCGGCATCCGCGTCGATCTCCACGAGCAGCCCCGCCAGCGCGTCGCGATGGTCCGGATCGAAGAGGAGGCCGTCGACGCGGTCCGTCACGAACTCGGGAGGCCCGCCGCGGTCGGTGACGACCACCGGAACCCCGCTCCGCCAGCCCTCCAGCACGACGATCCCGAAGGCCTCGACGAGACTCGGCACGACATGGGCCACGGCCCCGTCGAGCAGGGTCCGCACCTGTCCGCGAGACAGCGCACCCGTGAACGTCGTGCGGTCGGCGACCCCGGCGTCGCGCACGAGCCGTTCGAGCTCGCCGCGCTCAGGGCCGTCTCCGCCAAGGACCAGGTCGACGTCGGCGAGGAGTCCCCGGCCGACGGCATCGGCATAGGCGGCGACGAGTCGGTCGAACCCCTTGTTGGCGACGAGGCGCCCGACACCGGCGATGTAGCGGGCGGGGAGGGCCGCGTCGATCGGCGCGCCCGGCGCATCCAGGTCGATGCCGTTCCAGACGATCGTCGCCGGCGCGGCCGCTCCGAAGCGACCGAGATCGGCGGCCGCGTAGGCGGAGCACGACGTGACCGCGGCCGCGGCGGCGAGGGTGCGGCCGAGGGAGCTCTTCATGAGCGACGACGTGTCGAACGTGCCGTGCGCATCCATGAACGTCTCGCCGTGATTGCTGTAGACCAGCGGGATGCCGGTGCGCTCGGCCAGCGCGAGCGCGTACGGTCCGTTCGCGCCGAAGCACTGCACGTCGATGACCTCGGGCCGATCGAGGCGCGCCGCCCTGCGCCACTTCGACGCGGCGGCCGGGAAGCGGACGGCCCAGCGCAGCATCCCGCCGACCGATCGGTTCGGCATCGGGACGGGCAGATAGCGCACGGGGATGCCGCCCGTGTCGGACGGCGGCTCGTCGCCCTGGTCCACGGCCCACACGGTGACGGTGTGGCCGCGTCGGATGAGCTCGCGGGCGAGGTGATAGACGTGCTCCTCGACGCCGCCGAAGCGCGGCAGGTAGGAGCTGGCGACGAGCGCGATCCGGGTCACGGCGTGCCGCCGACCGTCATGCTTCTTGGCCGGGAAGGCCCGGAGCCGACACGACGCGGAAGCTGCGCCCGCCGCGAGGGAAGGGGGCCATGAGCACGGCGCGGAGCGGGTGGCGGGTGATTCGCATCCACCGTCCGTACTCGCCCGACGCCTTGAGCTCCTCGCTGTGCCCGGACCATCCGACCTTGCGGGCGATGAACTCCGGGGAGCGGACCCAGCAGTAGTGGATGACGGCGGCGTCGAAGGGCACGACCTCGTGCACGTAGGCGTCGCGCGGATGGGCGGGGTCGGTGTTCCACGCGCGCACATCGGCGCGATAGAGCGGCACGTCCGCCTGACGCGCGTGGGCGAGCGTGGTGCCCGCGCGGACGGCGAGGGGGCCGGGGTAGGAGCTCGCCGGCCCCCACAATCTCGTGCTGGACTCGAGGAAGCGGTTCGGTCCGACGCGGGTGTAGAGCCACCGCGACGGGTACTCCAGGGCGAGCGCGCCGGCTTCGTCGGCGTGCTGGAGGACGCGCAGGAAGACGTCCATCCGCGGGATGACCTCGTCGGTGTCGAGCTGGAGGACCCAGTCCGCACCCTCGGACGCGATCGCCAGGGCCTCGTTGCGCTGATGGGTCTCGTTGTCCATGGGGTCGAAGCCCTCGCGCGCGTACTCGCCGGGGTGGAGCTCGCACTTGCCCTCTGTGTCGAGTGCCTCGATCATCGCGAGGGTCTCCTGGATCGGCAGGGGGGTGCCGGTCCACGAACGGGCGCTCTCGTCGTACGACACGACGATGCGGTCGACGTGGTCGTAGTACGCGCGCACGCTGGCCGTCAGGAACGACGGGTCGGCGAGCATGATGTACGCGTTGATTCTCATCAGCCCCGCCCCCGAAGTATGCCGATCCCGAGGCACGATCCTATCCGGATACCGTCGCCGCATCGCCGGCGGGTCGGCGTCGACGCGTGAGCCGTGCCAGACGTGTCCGCGCCCATTCCCACAGCGGCTCCGGGATGCGCGACAGCGTCCGGTCGCGCCATCGGGGCAGGATCGGTGTCGCGATGCGCATCGCCTCGCGGAAGGATGCGCGGTCCTTCTCGCGTCGGCAGAGGTCCAGAGTCCATCGCAGGATGAAGCGATAGTCCTCGCGGTACTCGTGCAGATCGCCGTGCGGGGGCGTCGGAAGAGACGACGGGGCCCAGAACGACGCGACGGCGCGCAGAGTGTCGAGTCCGTTCCGCACGCCACCGTGCGCGGTACCGCTCGCCTTGTCGTGCTCGCGGAAGATCACGAGCGGCGTCGGGTTCGTCCCCCATTCGGTCAGGCGCGAGACATTGACATACATCGTCCAGTCCTCGGCGCACCGCAGATCGGTGGGAAATCCTCCGGCTGCCAGCAGGATGTCGCGCTTCACCGCCGATCCGGTGAGGGAGCCGCGCATGTGCTCGAGCAGCTTGTCGTAGCTCTCGCCGTAGATGTGCATGTAGGCGAACGATCTCGACGTCGTGGCGCGGGGGAGGGCAGCGACGGCCGACGCGTAGTCGTGTGCGACGAAGTCCACTCCCGGCGCTCGGTGTGCGCCCATCACGAGGTAGTACGTGTTCGCGGCTTCGACGTCGGGGAACTGCTCGAGCCCCTTCTCGTACGTCTCGAGATACGCCGGATGCAGCAGGTCGTCGTCATCGAGGAAGCAGACCCAGTCGGTGTCGAGCGCGGCGATGCCCGCGTTGCGCGCGGCCGACACGCCTCCGTTCTCCACGACGAGGACGTCGCAGTCGAGTTCGCGGAGCGCGTCCTCCGTCGTCGGCTGCGGGCCGTCGCACACGACGACGATGCGATCGAAGGGCCGGGTCTGCCCCAGCGCGCTGAGCACGGCATCCCGCACGAAGTCGGGCCGGTTGTACGTCGGGATGACCAGGCCGAAGGTGGCGGCGGAGTCACCGCTCGTGATCGTCATGTCGTCGGACATCGGTCAACTACGCTCATTCAAGAAGGACGCCCACAGGACCGGAGGGACGCCATGGCGGATCCGAGAGTGAGCATCATCCTACCGACGAATCGGACGTCGCCTTTCCTGCGCGAGGCGCTGGCCTCGGTCGCCGAGCAGACCTTCGCCTCGTGGGAGCTGATCCTGGTCGACAACGGCGTGCCCGACGGCGACGCGCTCCGGGCCCTCGTCTCGGAGTTCGACGGCATGCGCGTCATCCAGGCGCCGCCGGTGAGTCTGGGCTTCGCGCGCAACGCGGGTGTCGTCGAAGCGCGGGGCGAACTGTACGTCTTCCACGATGACGACGACGTCTGGTCGCCGGACCGGCTGCGGCTGCAGGTCGAGGCACTCGACGCCTCACCGGACGCGCCGGCGTCGTACGTCGGCGGCTGGCACATGGATGCCGCGGGAACGCCCTTCGGGCCGGGGTTCCCCGCCACCGCGGAGTCCGCCGACGACATGCTCAGCGGCGCCGTCCCCACTCCGCACATCTGCGGCACGCTCATGGTGCGGCGATCGGCCCACCTGCTCGTCGGCGGGTTCGCGCCCGAGCTGCCGATCATGGAGGACTTCGAGTACATGCTGAGGCTCCTCGAACTCGGGACGTTCGCGTGCGTCGAGGGGCAGCACCTCGGCTACCGCCGCCACGACGGCAACCTCACCAGCACGGGGTGGCGCAACGTCGCGCAGCGGCGGGCCATCATGCGGGCATCCCTGCAGCGACTCGCCGAGGGGGCCGGTGGCCGGGGCGACGCCCGCCATGAGCGCCTGTACCGAGAGCACCTCCGCCGCTTCGACGAGCGCTCGTCAGAAGAGGCGGGCGGCGCTTTCGTGGCGGCCGTCCGACGAGGTGAGTGGAATGCTGCGCGTTCCGGTGCGGCATGGGGCATTCGACGTTCGCCGGGGAGGTTCGTGGGCGCCGGTGTGGCGCGGGTCACCCGCCGGAATGAGTGACCGCCGG
>JBEVLS010000123.1:0-3235 GCA_040509015.1 Microbacterium sp. | reverse complement strand
GCGCAGTGGTTCGGCTCGGTGGACGCGATCCGCGCGGCATCCCGCGACGACCTCGCCGGCGTCGAGGGCGTGGGCGGCATCATCGCCGACTCGCTGACGGACTGGTTCGACGTCGACTGGCATCGCGAGATCGTCGAGCGGTGGACGCAGGCCGGCGCTCGGCTCTCGACCCCCGGTCACCCAGGCCCCGGCGCCGCTGTGGTCGAAGGCGGAGTGCTCGAAGGCCTCACGATCGTCGCCACCGGCAGCCTCGAGGGCTACTCCCGTGAGGGCGCGCAAGAGGCCATCATCGCCGCGGGCGGCAAAGCGGCGTCGTCGGTGTCGAAGAAGACGGACTTCGTCGCGGCCGGTCCGGGGGCCGGGTCCAAACTCGGCAAGGCCGAAGAGCTCGGCGTGCGGATCATCGACGCCGCACAGTTCAGGATCCTCGTCGAGCAGGGTCCGGCGGCGCTCGACGCGCTGGATCCCGACGCGGGCTGACGACGAAGCGGCTCAGGCGCCTGTCGTGAGCGTCAGCAGTCGGTCGCGCACCTGTCGGCGCAGCACCTTGCCGATGAGGGACTTCGGCAGCTCGTCCACGACGAAGACGCGGCGCGGCACCTTGTAGGGCGTCAGGATGCTGCGCGCGAACTCGCGCACGGCCTCCACATCCACGTCCTTGCCGCCGCCGACGACGATGGCCGCGACGACTTCTTCGCCCGAGTGGTCGCTCGGCAGCCCCACGACGGCGGCGTCCTCGATGTCGGGGTGCTGGCGCAGAACGTTCTCGACCTCGGTCGGGGCGACGTTGAAGCCGCCGGTGATGATGAGCTCTTTGATGCGGTCGACGATGCGCACGAATCCGGCCTCGTCGATCTGCACGATGTCACCCGTTCGGAACCACCCCTCGGTGAACACCGCCTCGGTCTCTTCGGGCTTGCCGTAGTACCCGCTGAAGACCTGCGGCCCGCGGACGACCAGCTCTCCGCGTTCTCCGGCGGGCACGTCGATCGTCGGCTGATCCGGGTCGACCACGCGGCAATCGGTTCCGGGAAGCGGCAGCCCGACCGTGCCGGCCACACGCCCCGGCGAGACCGGGTTCGCCATGAGCACCGGCGACGTCTCGCTCAGGCCGTAGCCCTCGACGAGGTACCCCCCGGTGGCCGCCTCGAACGGCACGACGAGCTCGTGCGGCAGCGCCATCGCACCGGAGATGGCGACGTCGGTGCCCTCGAGAGAGACGCCCTGCTCGCGGGCAGCCTTGAGCAGGCGCTCGGCGATCGGCGGCACGAGCGGCAGGAAGGTGGCCGGGTGCTTCTTTGTGACCTCGAGCACCATGTCGGGATCGAAGCGCGGGAACAGCACGAGGCGCGCGCCCATCGACATCGCGAACGTGAGGCAGAGCGTGAGGCCGTAGGCGTGGAACATCGGCAGCACCGCATAGACGACGCAGCCGGGTCCCCGCACGATCGACGGGACCCACGCCCGGGACTGGGCGGCGTTGGACAGCAGGTTCCGGTGCGTGAGCGCCGCGCCCTTCGGGGTGCCCGTCGTGCCGCTCGTGTACTGGATGAGCGCCAGATCGTCGGTGCCGGGCTTCGGATGGGATGCCGGGAGCGGATCGGAGCCGACGATCTGCTCCCACGGCGTCGTTCCCGACACCCGCTCGTGAAGAGCCGTGCGTGCCTCGCGCGCCTTCGCGATCGGCAGGGTCAGGGCGAGGCGCGTCGTGAACGGCATGGCCTTCGTGACGTCCACCGAGATGATCGACGAGACGGCGAGGTCGGCGGGGAACTCCTGAACGGTCTTGACGACCTTCGACCAGACGATCGCGTGCTTCGCGCCGTGGTCCTCGAACTGCTTGCGCAGCTCTCGGGGCGTGTAGAGCGGGTTGTGCTCGACGACGACTGCGCCCAGGCGCAGGATCGCGTAGAAGGCGACGATGTGCTGGGGGCAGTTCGGCAGGACGATGGCGACGGGATCGCCCGCCCGCACACCCTGGGCTTTGAGACCGGCCGCGGCGCGCTCGATCTGCTCGTGCAGGTGCCGATACGTCGTCTCGCGTCCGAAGAACTGCAGGGCCACGGCATCCGGATAATCGCGCACCGACGCCTCGACGATGTCGACGAGGGACCCGGTGGCGGGCTCGATGTCGGCCGGCACCCCCTCGGCGTAGCTGGCGATCCAAGGGCGCGGCGGGTCGTAGGTCGTCACGGCGACAGCCTACTGACGGTCGGGGTGCGAGGGCGGGCGCTCGTAGGATGGAGGCGTGTCGGAAATCACCCCAGATCTCGTGCGCCATCTCGGCGTGCTCGCCCGGATCCAGCTGAGCGACGAGGAGGTCGAGCGCCTCACCGGCCAGCTCGACGCCATCGTCGACAACATCGCGAAGGTCTCGGAGGTGGCGACGCCCGATGTCGTCGCCACGAGCCACCCGATCCCGCTGCAGAACGTCTTCCGCCCCGACGTCCCGGGCGACCTCCTCACCACCGAGCAGGTGCTGCAGAACGCTCCGGATGCCACGGACAACCGTTTCCGCGTCACCGCGATCCTGGGGGAGGAGCAGTGAGCGACCTCACGCGGCTGAGCGCCGCAGACCTGGCCGACAAGCTCGCCTCCCGCGAGGTGTCCAGCGTCGAGGTGACGCAGGCGCACCTGGATCGGATCGCCGCCGTCGACGCCGACGTCCACGCCTTCCTCCACGTCTCCGACCACGCACTCGACGTCGCCGCCGACATCGATCGCCGCCGCTCGGTCGGCGAGCAGCTCGGCCCGGTCGCGGGGGTCCCGCTCGCGATCAAGGACGTCCTGGTCACGACCGACATGCCGTCCACGAGCGGATCCCGCATCCTCGAGGGCTACATGTCCGCCTACGATGCCACCGTCGTCGCGCGCTCGCGGGCGGCCGGCCTCGTGCCGCTCGGCAAGACCAACATGGACGAGTTCGCGATGGGCTCGTCGACCGAGCACTCCGCGTACGGTCCGACGCACAATCCGTGGGATCTCGACCGCATCCCGGGCGGATCGGGCGGCGGATCCGCTGCTGCCGTCGCCGCATTCGAGGCGCCGCTCGCCCTGGGCTCCGACACCGGCGGGTCCATCCGCCAGCCCGCACACGTGACCGGCACGGTCGGCGTGAAGCCCACGTACGGCGGCGTCAGCCGCTACGGCGCGATCGCGCTCGCGTCGTCGCTGGACCAGGTCGGCCCGGTCACGCGCACGGTCCTCGACGCAGGCCTCCTCCACGACGTCATCG
>JBEVLS010000122.1:0-3479 GCA_040509015.1 Microbacterium sp. | reverse complement strand
CCGCCGTCTCGCGCGGTGCATCCGTCGCGTCCTCGTCCGACTCGCCGACGGTGCGGCGCTCGTGTCGTCGAGGCGACAGCAGCAGGATGCCGGCACCCAGCGCCACTTCGGCGCCGACGGCGAGAGCCACGGGCCCGGGCTCGGGTCCGACGAGCGCGAGGGTGCCGGGGCCGAGCGCGCCCGAAGCGAGCCGCGCGAACAGCGCGACCGCCGCCGCCGCGAGGACCGCGATGCCCGCTGTCGCCACGAGGCGCGGCCCGAACGGGTCGGGGGTCGCCCCGTCGTCGTCGTCGATCCACCCGGCCCGCTCGGGCGGTGACGCCGACGAGTCGAGGAGTCCGCCCAGGGCTGCCGTGCGAGCGCCGCCGTGCGCGGCATCCGCTTCGAGGTCGATCGCCCGGTGCGCGGCGCCGACGAGGCGCGAACGGGCGATCCAGCCGGCGAACGCGCCGAGGGCGATCGGCAGAAGCGCGAGCAGCAGCAGCCACGGGCTCGTCGCCTCGGGGATCGCCCCGAGGACCGGGATGCCGGGGACCACGCCCACCTGCGTGCCGCCCGGGGCGACCGAGGTGCCGACGCCCAGCGAGAAGCCGGGCCCCGCCACGAACGAGATCGCCCACACGAGGAGCGTCGGAAGGTAGGCGAGCTGGCCGAGAGCGACGACGGTCGCACCGAAGGCGTCCACATGAGCCGCCTCGAAGAGCGCCACGACCTCTCCGCCGCGGGCGATGAGGGCGAACGCCGTTCCGAGTGCGCCTACGCCGATCAGTCCGACGACGGCGACGGCGGCGCCGCGGGCGCTGACCGAGACGACCTCCCCCCAGCCGCCCTGTGTCGCCTCCAGGCGATCACGCAGGCGCGCGATGCCGCCGTGCGTCGCCTCGGCCCACTCGGTCGCGACGGCGCCGAGCAATGCCGGCACGAAGAACAGCAGGGAGGGGACGAGGATCGCCTGCCACAGCTCCACGCGTGCGACGGCCGTCGCACCGGTGACGGCGACCAGGGACGTGAGTCCGGCGAAGATCACCGTGCCGGTGACGACACCCGTGATCCAGGCGTCGGCGCGCGACGCGCGACGGCCCGAGCGCGCGGCGAAGATCGTCGTGAAGGCGGCGAACGCGAGCGGCGCGAGCGACAGTGCGAACGTTCCGGCCGTGGGGTCGATGCCCGTGGCCGCCAGGTAGTCGCCGGGAAGCTCGATCGACAGCGGCACGACGTGGCCGAACTGCCAGATCGTCGCGGCCACCGGCCAGAGCGTCCCCCAGTCGGCGGCGCCGCCGAAGCCGATGACCCACACGAGCGTCAGCGGCGCCAGGATCACCGCCAGACCGACGGCGATCGCGATGACGGCGTCGACGGCCGCGAGGAAGGCGACGAGGAGGCGATGCATGACTCGTCGACCCTACCCAGCCGATCCTGCGGGAGCCGACCGGCACGCCCGTGCGCGGCATCCGCCCGGCGCGGCTATCTTCGATGACGGAGGTCGCACCATGTCCCACGCACCCGCATCCGCACCCGAATCCCTCGACGAGACTCCGAAGAACGGATTCGACCGCTTCTTCGAGATCACCCGCCGCAGATCCACGATCGGCACGGAGGTGCGAGGCGGGGTCGTGACCTTCGTCACGATGGCCTACATCGTGATCCTCAACCCGATCATCCTGTCGGCGGGGGTCGATGTCGAGGGCGGCACTCTCGGATTCACCCAGGTCGCCGCGGCCACCGCCCTCACCGCGGGGATCATGACGATCCTGTTCGGACTCGTGACGCGACTGCCGTTCGCCTTCGCCGCGGGGCTCGGCATCAACTCGTTCCTCGCCGTGTCGGTCGTGGGGCAGGTGACGTGGTCCGAGGCGATGGGCCTCGTCGTCATCAACGGCCTGATCATCGTGCTGCTGGCCGCCACGGGCCTTCGGCGCATGATCTTCGACGCCGTGCCGATCCAGCTCAAGCTCGCCATCACCGTCGGCATCGGCCTCTTCATCGCCTTCATCGGCTTCGTCGACGCCGGGTTCGTCACCTCCACCGGCGCCTCGTCCCCGCCCGTCGGACTCGGTGTCGACGGCTCCGTCTCGACGGTCCCGACGCTGATCTTCGTCTTCACACTGCTGCTCACGGGCGTGCTCGTCGCCCGCAAGGTCAAGGGCGGCATCCTGATCGGCCTCGTCAGCGGCACCGTGCTCGCCGTCATCGTCGAGGCGATCTGGAACCTCGGGCCGAAGTTCGACGGCGACGCCGTGAACCCCGGCGGCTGGAGCCTGTCCGTCCCCGAGCTGCCCGCGTCGCTCGTGAGCGTGCCGGACCTGTCGCTCGTCGGTCAGATCTCGTTCGGCTCGTTCGAGCGCATCGGCGTCCTGGCGGCCCTCATGCTCGTCTTCACGCTCGTATTCACCAACTTCTTCGACGCCATGGGAACCATGACGGGGCTGTCGAAGGAGGCCGGTCTGGCGAACGAGAAGGGCGACTTCCCGCGCATCCGCTCCGCTCTCATCGTCGAGGGCGTCGGCGCGGTCGCCGGCGGTGTGACGTCGAGCTCGTCGAACACCGTGTTCATCGAGTCGGGCGCGGGCATCGGCGAGGGCGCCCGCACGGGCTTCGCCAACGTCGTCACGGGCCTCCTGTTCCTGATCGCGATGTTCTTCACCCCGCTCGTGTCGATCGTCCCCACCGAGGTGGCGGCATCGGCGCTCGTGATCGTGGGCGCGCTGATGATGTCGCAGATCCGGTTCATAGACTTCTCGGACTTCTCGATCCTGCTGCCGGTGTTCCTCGCGATCACGGTCATGCCGCTGACGTACTCGATCGCCAACGGCATCGGCGCGGGCTTCGTGTCGTGGGTGGTCGTGCGGTCGCTCGCGGGCAAGGCGAAGCAGATCAGCCCGCTCCTGTGGATCGTGGCGGCCGGCTTCCTGCTCTACTTCGCCCGCGGACCGCTCGAGGCGGTGCTCGGCGGCTGACGAGGGATCCGGACGCCGCGCGCCGCGGCATCCGGCCGGTCGTCAGTCCTCGAGCGGCTCGAGGACGAAGACCGCGATCAGGCGGTCGGTCTTGGTCTGGTAGTTCGCGTAGTCGGGCCACACCTGCACCGAGCGCTCCCACCACAGGTCGCGTTCGTCGCCCTCGAGCTCACGCGCGCGGTAGTCGCGTCGCACCGGGCCGTCCTGCAGCTCGACGTGCGACTCCTTGCGCATGTTGCCGGCCCACGCGGGCTCTTCGGGGGCACCGCCCTTGGACGCGACGACCGCATAGTCGCCGGCATGCTCGACGCGCATGAGGGCGGTCTTGCGCAACGCCCCCGACGACGCTCCGACCGTCGTCAGCACGATGATCGGGACGCCCCGCAGCGTGTTGGCCTCGGCTCCTCCCGACGCTTCGAACTTCTCGGCCTGGGTGCGGGCCCATTCGGACGTGGACGGCTTGTACTCTCCGGTCAGCGGCATGGATTCACCATAACCGGGGGTTCATGCACGAAGGGGCGG
>JBEVLS010000121.1:0-10896 GCA_040509015.1 Microbacterium sp. | reverse complement strand
CGTCGGACGGTGCGCGCCAGTCTCCGCGCGGCGACAGGGATCCGGCGGCCGAGACCTTCGGTCCGTTGGGGATCGCAGAGCGCTTGAACTGCGCGAACGCGAAGTAGCGCTGCAGGAACACCCGCAGCCACTTGGCCACCGTCGGCAGATCGTACGAGAAGCGGTCGGACTCGGGGAACCCGGGCGGCCAGGCACCCGCATCCGGATCGCTCCACGCCCGGGCTGCCAGGAACGCGATCTTCGACGGCCGGAATCCGTACCGCAGCACATGGAACAGTGCGAAGTCGTGCAGCGCGTAGGGGCCGATGCGGTCCTCGGTCGATTGGAGCTTGCCGTCCTGACCGGCCGGGACGAGCTCGGGGGAGATCTCGGTGTCGAGGACCGACTGCAGCACCGCGGCCTCGCGCTCGTCGACGCCTTCGCCGGCGGCGATGACCCATCGGATGACGTGCTGGATGAGCGTCTTGGGCACCCCGGCGTTCACGGCGTAGTGGCTCATCTGGTCGCCGACGCCGTAGGTCGCCCATCCGAGCGCGAGCTCGGACAGATCCGACGTGCCGATCACGAGGCCGTTGTTCTGGTTGGCGAGGCGGAACAGGAAATCGGTGCGGATGCCGGCCTGCACGTTCTCGAAGGTCACGTCGTAGACCGGCTCGCCGTCGGCGAACGGGTGCCCGATGCCCTGCAGGATCTCGGTCGCCGCCGGGCGGATGTCGATCGTCTCGATCGACGCGCCGACCGATTCGGCGAGGGCGATCGCATTGGACTTCGTGTGGTCGCTCGTGGCGAACCCGGGCATCGTGTAGGCGAGGATGTCACTGCGCGGCCGCCCCATGCGGTCCATCGCGCGGGCGACCACGAGGAGCGCGTGGGTCGAGTCGAGTCCGCCCGAGACCCCGATGACGGGCTTGGGTCCGCCGATCGCCTGCAGGCGCTGCACGAGACCCGACACCTGGATGTTGAAGGCCTCGTAGCAGTCCAGCGCGAGGCGGGCGGGATCGTCGGGGACGAACGGGAACCGGTCGAGCGATCGACGCAGGCCGATGTCGGTCGCCGGCGGCTCGAGTTCGAAGTGGACCGTCCGGAAGTGCGGCTGGTGCGTGCGCCGGTTGTCGTCGAAGGTGCCCTGGCGCAGGCGGTCCTGCCGCAGGCGATCGAGGTCGACGTCGGCGACCGAGCGGCGCGGGCCGTCCGGGAAGCGCTCGGTCTCGGCGAGCAGTGCGCCGCCCTCGTAGATCATGGTCTGGCCGTCCCACGAGACGTCGTTCGTGGACTCCCCGGTGCCGGCGGCCGCGTAGGCGTAGGCGGCGAGGCAGCGCAGGGACTGCGACTGCACGAGATCCTTGCGGTCCTCGGCACGCGCGATCGTGATGGGGCTGCCGCTGAGGTTCAGCAGCACCGTGGCACCCGCGAGCGCCGCTTCGGACGACGGGGGGATCGGCACCCAGACGTCTTCGCACACCTCGGCGTGGACGACGAGCCCGGGCACGTCGAGGGCCTCGAACAGCAGGTCGGGTCCGAACGGAGCCTCGAGCGCTCCGACCCGGATGTCCTCTCCGGTCTGGTCGTCTCCGGGCGCGTACCAACGGCGCTCGTAGAACTCGCGGTAGGTCGGCAGGTAGGACTTCGGAGCGACGCCGAGCAGCTCGCCGCGGTGGATCACGACCGCGCAGTTGTAGAGGCGGCTGCGGTGGCGCAGCGGCGCGCCGACGACGAGCACCGGGAAGAGATCGACGGAGGCCTCGACCAGCGTTCCGACCGCCGCCTCGACGGCGTCGAGCACGGCATCCTGCATCACGAGATCCTCGATCGCATAGCCCGTGAGACTCAGCTCGGGGAACACCGCCACCGCGACCGAATCGGCGTCGCACTCGCGCGCGGTCTCGAGGATCGAGCGGGCGTTGGCGGCGGGATCGGCGATCGCGACGGGAACGGTGCAGGCGGCGACGCGGGCGAATCCGTGCCGGTACGCGCTCTCGAACGGAAGGCTCATGCCCCCAGTCTGGCACTGCCCCGTCGGCGGGCGTGAGTGTCGTCACCCGCGGCTAGGGTCGTGGAGGAGAAGGCGGTGGCATGCGGTACATCCCAGGTGAGGGCGACGGCGACGGACGGATCGTCTGGAGCGCGAGCGACCTCAAGGCGGCGGCCGAGTGCGAGTTCGCGTGGATGCGATCCATCGACGCCAAGCTCGGGCGCGTCGCGGCGGTCGAAGAGCCCGAAGACGAGACGCTCAAGCGGGCAGGCCGCCTCGGCACGGCCCACGAGCAGCGCGTTCTCGCCGACTACGTCGAGCGGTTCGGCGCGGCCTCCGTCGCGGTCATCCCCGAGACCAGATCGACGGATGCCGCGGCTCTCGCCGACGCCGTCGCCGCGACGAACGCGGCTCTCGCGTCTGACGCCGACGTCGTCTACCAGGCCGCGTTCGCGACCGAGGAGTTCGTCGGGTTCGCCGACTTCCTGACGCGTGATGACGCGGGTCGGTGGGTCGTGCAAGACACCAAGCTCGCCCGGCACGCCCGTGTGACGGCCCTCATGCAGCTGGCGGCATACGTCGATCAGCTCGACCGCCTCGGGGTGCCCCGATCAGACGTCGTCGAGCTGCTCCTCGGGGACGGTTCCACGTCGACCCACGAGGTGGACGACCTCATGCCCGTCTTCCGCTTGCGGCGCGCGCGCCTCAAGGCGCTCATCGCGGACCGCCGGCTCGATCTCGGCTCCGCCGGCCGGCCGATCGCATGGGGAGACGACCGCGGAGACCTCGCGGTGGTCGCGTGCGGCCGGTGCGCGACGTGCGACGCCGAAGCCACGGCATCCCGGGACCTGCTCCTCGTAGCGGGCATCCGTCCCGTGCAGCGCCAGAGACTGCGCGTCGCCGGGATCACCACGATCGACGACCTGGCGGGGGCCGATGAGCCGCCCGCGCGCATGAGCGCGGACGTGTTCCGGATGCTGCGCACGCAGGCGCGTCTGCAGCTCGACAGTCCCGCGGGCGGCGTGATCGTGGCCGAGCCGACGCAGTCGGCGCCGATCCCGACGTTCGAGGTCGTCCAGCCGCAGGCTCTCGGCGCGCTGCCGCGCCCCGACCAGGGCGACCTCTTCTTCGACTTCGAGGGCGATCCGCTCTACACCGAAGAGGCGGGCGCCGAGCCCAAGCAGTGGGGGCTGGACTACCTCTTCGGGTGGGTCGACCGCCACGAGGAGTACACGGCGCTGTGGGCGCATTCCTTCGCCGACGAGAAGCGCGCGCTCGAGACGTTCCTCGACATCATCGACCTGCGTCGTCGGCAGTACCCCGGCATGCACATCTACCACTACGCGCCGTACGAGCCGACGCATCTGCTCGCGATGGCGGCGCGGTACGGCGTGCGCGAGGCCGACGTCGATCGGCTGCTGCGCGACGCCGTCTTCGTCGACCTGTACCCGATCGTCCGCCGCGCCCTGCGGGTCGGGTCCCGGTCGTATTCGATCAAGAAGCTCGAGCCCCTCTACATGGGCGACGACGTCCGCACGAGCGACGTGCAGAAGGGCGACGATTCGATCGTCAAGTACGTCGAGGCGCGGGCGGCGGCCGATGACGACCCGGCCGCCTCGAAGGCGATCCTCGACGACCTGGCCGACTACAACCGCTACGACTGCGTGTCGACGCTGCGCCTTCGCGACTGGCTCGTCGACCGGGCCCGCGAGGCAGGGCTGCGTCCGACTCCCAATCCCGAACCCGACGAGACGGCGTACGAACCGTCGATCCGCGCGACCATGCTGGCGAAGCTCGCGGCCGATCACCCCGACGACTCGTCCGAGTCGCTGGCGCTCCGCCTGGGCTCCGCGGCGATCGACTACTACCCGCGCGAGGTGAAGTCGTTCTGGGCGACGCACTTCCTCCGACTGCGCGAACCCGTGTCACTGTGGGAAGAGACGCGCGACGTCGTCGTGGTGGATCCCGCGGCCTCCCGCGTCATCGAGGACTGGCACTTCCTCGAGAGCGGCCGTGGCGGCGAGCGGCGCACGATCGAGCTGCGCGGCGAGCTCGCACCCGGCACCCGGCTGAGCGTCGGCACGAATCCGTTCGCGCTGTACGAGCTGCCCGCGCCCTACCCCTTCGACGCCAAGCCGCGGTGGATCCACTCGGCCAGACCGATCACCGTCGTCGAGGTGCTCGACGACGGCGTCGTGATCGAAGAGACCGCGGTCGACGGCGTCACGTGGGAGGCCCTCCCACTGGCGCTGACCCCGGCATCCCCGCCTCCCGCCGGCAATCAGCAGAAGGCGATCGACGGGTGGGCAGACGCCGTGATCGCGGCCGCCCCCTCGCTGCCGCACGATCCGGCGACCGATCTGCTGCTCCGCCGCCCTCCGCGCACGCGCGCGGGGTCGCTGCCGCACAGCGGCGACGACGTCGACGAGATCGTCCGCGCCCTGCTCGACCTCGACCACAGCTACCTGGCGGTCCAGGGCCCTCCGGGCACCGGCAAGACCTACGTGGGGTCGCATGTCATCGCGCGCCTCGTCGCCGAGCACGGGTTCAAGGTCGGCGTCGTGGCGCAGTCGCATGCCGTCGTCGAGCACATGCTCGACCGCATCGTCGCCGCCGGGGTCCCTCCGCAGAAGGTGGCCAAGGCGCTCAAGTCGACGGCGACGGATGCCGCGCCGCCGCCGTTCACGGTGATCCCCAAGAACGGCGTGGCCGCGTTCACGGCCGAACACGAGGACGGCTTCGTCGTCGGCGGCACGGCGTGGGACTTCGCGCACGAGGCACGCATCCCGCGCGGAAGCCTCGACCTGCTCGTCATCGACGAGGCGGGGCAGTTCTCGCTCGCCTCGACGATCGCCGTGTCGCTCGCGTCACCGCGTCTGCTGCTGCTCGGCGACCCCCAGCAGCTGCCGCAGGTGAGCCAGGGGACGCACCCCGAGCCGGTCGACACGTCGGCGCTCGGCTGGGTCATGGACGGCTCCGACGTCATCCCGCCCGAGTACGGCTACTTCCTCGCCCGCACGCGCCGGATGAGACCCGAGGTCGCCGCCCCCATCTCCGTCCTCTCGTATCGCGGAGAGCTCGCCGCCCACCCGGCCACCGATCAGCGCGTGCTCGAAGGCGTCGACCCGGGGCTCGTGCCCGTCCCCGTCCGCCACCGCGGCAACGCCACGCAATCGCCCGAAGAAGCCGACGCCGTGGTGGCGATCGTCCGCGATCTGCTGGGGCGCACGTGGCACGACATCCGCTTCACCGACGACGACGGCTCGGTGAGGTGCGACCCCCGGCCACTCGAGCAGAGCGACATCATCGTCGTGACGCCCTACAACGCGCAGCAGGTCGAGGTCGAAGAGGCGCTCGCCGACGCGGGGTTCGGCGGCATCCCGGTCGGAACGGTCGATCGCTTCCAAGGGCAGGAGGCAGCGGTCGCGATCGTGTCGCTCGCCGCGTCGTCGGGGCGCGATGCTCCGAGGGGGCTCGAGTTCCTGCTCCTGCGCAACCGCCTCAACGTCGCCATCTCGCGGGCGATGCACACGGCGTACCTCATCCACTCGCCCGAGCTGCTCGACGATCTTCCGCGCACGGCCGAGGGTGTGGCGCGCCTGAGTGCGTTCGCCCGCCTCGTCGGGCGCGCCTGAGCGCGCGCGTAGACTCACCGCACGTTCCGACCCACGGAGGAATCACGTGACCGACGACGCACCCCGCCAGTTCGAGATCGACCTGCCGCCCGAGCAGATCGCGGGCTCGTACGCCGACTTCGCGAACGTCTGGCACACCCCGACGGTGTTCGTCATGGACTTCCTCACGCTCGCGCAGCCCCCGCACGACGAGGTCGACGAAGCGACCGGCGAACGCCGCACCGTCGTCCCCGCGCGCGTCGTGGGTCGCATCCGGATCCCTCCCGAGCAGGTGTTCGAGCTCGCGAAGGCACTGACCCAGCAGCTCGAGTTCTGGGAGCAGGAGACCGGCCGGCGCCCGCCGGTCGACCCCGCGCTCGGGGGCTGACCCGTATCAGCGCCGCCCCTTCCGCCTCTGAGTGGGAGGAAGGGGCGCGACATGAGTGCGAGGGAGCAGGCCGCCGCAGCGAAGGCCGTCGGCGACGACGACCGCGCGGCGCGGCGCGGCATCCTGTTCTGGATCGTGCGCTACCTGCCTGCAGAGATCGCGGGCACGGCGGCCATGATCGTCGCCGGGCTCGGGGTGACGTTCTGGACCGACAACCCCGCCCTCATCGCGCTCGCCGCACTTCTCGGTGAGATCGTCGGCTTCTACGTCGTTCTCGGGATCACGGTCGCGGTGGAGCAGTCGCGCCTCGGCGTCCGTGGACGCCGCATCGCGACGCGCACGCTCCTGCTGCTGATCGCCGAGTTCGGAGTCGCCGAGCTGCTCGACACGCTGCTGATCCGTCCCGCCGCGCTCGTGCTGGGCGTGTGGCTGCTGGCGGGCCCGGTCTGGGGGCTGCTCGCCGGCAAGATCGTCGCCGACGTCGTCTTCTACGCGATCGCCGCCGGAGCGTTCACGATCACCGACAGGACGGGCCTGCGGCGCCGAGCCGCGCGGGAGCGTGTGCTGTGAACGCGGTCGACACCCTCCGCGACCGTCGTCGGCGCGAGTGCGCCGCTCTTGTGCAGACGGATGCCGCGCGCGCCGCCCTCGCGCTGCACGGCACTCCGCTGCTCCTGCTCGACCCGGATCGGGTGCGCCGGCAGTACCGGCGCCTGCGGGCGGCTCTTCCGTTCGTCCGCTTCCACTACGCCGTCAAGGCGCTGTCGCACGACGACGTGGTCGCCGCCCTCGCTGCGGCCGGCTGCTACTTCGACGTCGCGACCGGTGAGGAGCTCGCGCTCGTCGTGCGGCACGGCGTCGACCCTTCACGGATCATCCACACGCACCCCGTGAAGAAGCCGGCCGAGATCGCCGAGGCGTCGGCTGCCGGCATCCGCACGTTCGTCGTCGACAATGTGACCGAGCTCGACAAGTTCGCGGACGCGCCCGCGGACCTCCGCCTGCTCGTGCGGCTGAGCTTCCGAAGCCCCCACGCGAAGAGCGATCTGTCGAGCAAGTTCGGCGTCGGGCGCTTCGAGGCCGAGCGGCTCGTCGAGGCGGCTCTGCGTCGCGGCATCCGCGTCGCCGGCTTCAGCTTCCACGTCGGCAGCCAGCTGGATGATCCCGACCGGTTCGCGCGGGCCATCGCCGACACCGTCGCCCTCATGGACGACCTCGAGGCGCGCCTGCCCGTGCGGTTCTCGGTGCTCGACATCGGCGGTGGGTTCCCCGTCGCGTACGACGAGCCGGTCGCGTCGATCGAGCAGGTGGCCGACCGCATCCGCCCGGTGCTCGAGCCTCTGGCCGCGCGCTTCGAGATCGTCGCCGAGCCGGGCCGCGTGCTCGTGGGCGAAGCCATGACCCTCGTGACGAGCGTCGTCGGCGTCGCCGAGCGCGACGACGGCCGGTGGTACTACCTCGACGACGGGGTGTACGGGTCGTACTCGAACGTCGTCGCCGAAGACGTGCATCCGCTGGTCTTCGCCGAGCGGGAACTGCGCGGCGACGCCGATGCCCACCGCTGGGCGACGATCGCAGGACCGACGTGCGACTCGGCCGACGTCGTCGCGCGAGAGGTGCTCCTGCCCGATCTCGCCGTGGGCGACCTGCTCGTGAGTCCCGCGATGGGGGCGTACACCGCCGTGACGGCCACCCGGTTCAACGGTCGCCCGCTGACGCCGGTCGCGGTCGTCGGGTTCCGGATGCCGCATCCCGCGCCCGCCCGCGAGCCGCTGGGCGCGGTGGTCTGATCCGTGAGGGTCAGACGGTGCCGTAGAGGCGGTCGCCCGCGTCGCCGAGACCGGGCACGATGTAGCCCTTCTCGTTGAGCTTCTCGTCGAGGGCGCCCAGCACGAGCGTCACGTCGCGGCCGTCGACCTGCTTCTCGATCGCGGCGACGCCTTCGGGAGCGCCCAGGATGCAGATCGCCGTGACGTCCTGCGCGCCGCGCGCGAAGAGGAAGTCGATCGCGGCGCCCAGCGAACCGCCGGTCGCGAGCATCGGGTCGAGCACGAAGCACTGGCGGTCGCTGAGGTCGTCGGGAAGGCGCTCGGCGTACGTGGTCGGCTCGAGCGTCTCTTCGTTGCGCGCCATGCCCAGGAACCCGACCTCGGCGGTCGGCAGCAGCTTGACCATGCCCTCGAGCATGCCGAGCCCCGCACGCAGGATCGGCACGACGAGCGGTCGCGGCTCGCTGATCTTCACGCCCGTCGTCGTCGTGACAGGGGTCTGGATCTCGATCGGCTCGACCCGCACGCTCCGGGTCGCCTCGTAGGCGAGCAGCGTCACGAGCTCCTCGGTCAGCTGACGGAACACCGGCGACGGCGTGCGCTCGTCGCGCAGGACCGTGAGCTTGTGCGTGATGAGCGGGTGGTCGGCGACGTGCAAGCGCATACGCCCAGGGTAGTCGCGTCGTAGTCTCGACGTGTGCTCTCCGAACCCGCCGATCTCGCGGCGATGGATCATGCCCTCGCCCTGGCCCGCGCGGCGGGCGACGAGGGCGATGTCCCGGTCGGAGCGGTGGTCGCCGATGCCGGCGGCACCATCATCGGCGAGGGGCGCAACCTGCGCGAGGTGACGCACGATCCGACGGCGCATGCCGAGATCGTGGCGCTCCGGGCGGCGGCGGCGGCCGTGGGTTCCTGGAACCTCGAGGGCTGCACCCTCGTCGTCACGCTCGAGCCCTGCGTCATGTGCGCGGGAGCGGTGCTGCAGTCGCGCGTGTCGCGGCTCGTGTTCGCGGCATGGGACGACAAGGCCGGCGCCGCCGGGTCGATGTACGACGTCGTGCGCGATCGTCGCCTGCCGCACCGTGTCGAGGTCGTCGCAGGGGTGCGGGCGGATGCCGCCTCCGTCCTGCTGCGGGACTTCTTCCAGACCCGCCGCTGACCTCTCGCCAGCCGTCGCGTGTGGTCGTCCGTCGACCCGGCGGGCGGCCGCACGCGACGGTTCGCGAGCGGGTCGGGGTGCTCAGCGGGGGAGGAGCGGAAGCACCTCGGCACCGAGGAAGTCCACGTGCTCGACGTCGCGCAGATCGACGAGCTGGAAGTGCACGCGATCGGCCCCCAGCGCCCGAAGGCGTTCGACCTTGGCCGCGACCTCATCGGGCGTCCCGACGATGTCGGTGCCGTTCCGAGCCTTGTCGAGCGTCATCCCGACGGCGGCGGCGCGCCTGGTGAGCGTCGCCTCGTCGGGCCCGGCGATCGTGGGCAGTGCCACCGAGAGCTTGAGCGACGCGGGGTCGCGCTCGATCCGCTCGCACGCGGCGCGCACGCCGGCGAAGATCTCGGCGATGTCGTCCTCCGGACGGAAGCCGATGTTGAACTCCGTCGCATAGCGGGCCGCCAGCTCGGGGGTGCGGCGCGCGCCGCCGCCGCCGACGATCACCGGCATCCGCTCCTGCACGGGCTTGGGCAGCGCCGGGGCGCCCTCGAGCGTGTAGTGCTCGCCGTCGAACGAGAAGGTCTCGCCCTCCGGCGTGGACCACAGTCCGGTGACGATCGCGAGCTGCTCCTCGAAGGGGCCGAAGCGCTTGGTCGGGAACGGGATGCCGAGGGCGCGGTGCTCCGCCTCGAACCACCCGGTGCCGAGGCCGAACTCGACCCGGCCGTCCGACATCGCGTCGACCTGCGCGACCTGGATCGCGAGGATCGCCGGATGCCGGTGGGTCGCCGACGACACGAGCGTGCCGAGCCGGATGCGCGAGGTCTCGCGCGCGAGACCGGCGAGCGTCGTCCAGGCGTCGGTGGGTCCGGGGAGCGGGTCGCCCGCGCCCATCCGCATGTAGTGGTCGGAGCGGAAGAAGGCGTCGAAGCCGTGTCGCTCTGCCGCCTGCGCGAACGCCAGCTGATCGTCGTACGAGAAGCCCTGCTGGGGCTCGGTGAAGATCGTGTACTCCATGCCGCCAGTCTGGCAGGCGGCATCCGGAGTCAGTCGGTCGAGCGGATGACGAACTCGGACGTCGGGGGTGCCGGGTCGTCGCCGGGACGGTAGACGTCGGGCTCGATGTAGACGACGCGGGCGGCCGGCACCGCGGCGCGGATGCGCGCCTCGACGATGTCGATGTCGCGGGCGACGTCGGCGAGCGACTTGTCGACGGGCAGGGCGACCTTCGCCGCGACGAGGAGCTCGTCGGGCCCGAGGTAGAGCGTCTTGATGTGGATGAGCTTCTCGACCTCGGGGCCGGTCTCGATCGCATCGACGATGCGGTCGTGATCGGCGTCCGTCGCGCCCTCGCCGACGAGCAGGCTCTTCGTCTCCACGCCCAGGGTGATCGCCACGACGATCAGGAGCGTTCCGATCATGAGCGTGCCGATCGCGTCGAAGATCGGGTTGTGCGTGATCGCGGTGAGTCCGACGCCGAAGAGCGCGAAGACCAGGCCTGTCAGCGCCGCCACGTCTTCGAGCAGCACGACCGGCAGCTCGGGCGCCTTCGCGTGCCGCACGAACGACACCCACGACTGCCCCTTCGCGCGGACGTGGTTGCTCTCCTGGATCGCGGTGCGCAGCGAGAACGATTCGAGCACGATGGCGATGCCCAGCACCGTGAGGGGGATCCAGATGTTCTCGAGCTCGTGCGGGTGGGTGAGCTTGTCGACGCCCTAGTAGATCGAGAACAGGCCGCCGACCGAGAACAGGATGATCGCGACGACGAAGGCGTACACGTAGCGCTCGCGCCCGTAGCCGAACGGATGCTCGCGGTCGGCCGCGCGGCGCGCGCGGCGTCCGCCGAGCAGGAGCAGCAGCTGGTTGCCCGAATCGGCGACCGAGTGGATGGCCTCCGCGAGCATCGACGCGGAACCGGAGATCAGCCAGGCGACGAACTTCGCGAGGGCGATGCCCATGTTCGCCAGGAACGCCGCGATGATCGCCTTGCTGCCGCC
>JBEVLS010000120.1:0-7211 GCA_040509015.1 Microbacterium sp. | reverse complement strand
CCGGTCGAGGTCACGCGCCTCGGCGGCCTCGCGCACGGGAGCGGCGAGAGGTACGAGCGCCTCGAGCTCGGTCTTCGCCATCATCGCGCGGACTCCCACCCACACCCCGGCGGCGATCACGAGTCCGAGCACGACCAGGACCCCGATCACGACCCACCGCCCCCATCGGGGGCGTCGGGCCGTGACGGTCTCGGCCGTCACGACTCGACGCCCCCGGTGGGGGCGTTGGGTCGTGATCGGGGTCCTGGTCGTGCTCGGGCTCGTGATCGCCGCCGGGGTGTGGGTGGGAGTCCGCGCGATGATGGCGAAGACCGAGCTCGAGGCGCTCGTACCTCTCGCCGCTCCCGTGCGCGAGGCCGCCGAGGCGCGTGACCTCGACCGGCTGCGGCAACTGCTCGTGGACGTGCAGACCCACGCCTCCGAGGCTGCGGGCCTGACCGGCGACCCCGTCTGGCGGCTCGCCGAGGCGCTTCCGGTGGTAGGCCCGAACATGGCAGCCGTCCGTGTCGTGTCGGCCAGCGCCGACGAGCTGTCATCGACGGCCGCGCCCGTGCTCGCGTTCGCCGCCGAAGCCGCTGCCGACGACTCGCAGTGGGAGATCATCGACCTCGCCGACATGCAGCAGCCGCTTGCAGCGTTCGCGGCTGCCTTCGGAAAGGCCGACGAGGAGTTCGGCGATCTGTCGCGGGACTCGCTCATCCCCCAGGTCGCCCGCGGAGTGGATCAGATCGGAGAGCTCGCCCACGAGGGCGCGCCACTGGCCACCGCACTCTCCCACGCCGCAGACGTCCTTCCGCCGATGCTCGGCGCAGACGGGCCGCGCACGCTGCTGGTGATGCTTCAGAACAGCGCCGAGCTGCGCACCGCCGGCGGGATCGCCGGCTCGTTCGTGCTCTTGAGCGCAGACGGCGGAGAGATCTCGATCGTCGACCAGGCCGATGCGGCCGCGCTCGAAGGCACGCCGATGCCGACGCACGAGATCCCGACGTCGACGACCGAGTTCTACGGCGAGAGCTTCTCGCGGTTCGTGCAGAACTCGACGATGACGCCCGACTTCGATCTGACGGCCGCCCTGGTGAGCGAGCGATGGGCCGCGTACTCGGGTGAGGCTCCCGACGCGATCCTGTCGCTGGATCTGACGTCGATCGCAGGGCTGCTCGCGGCATCCGGGCCCATCGTCCTGCCGGACGGATCCGAGATCACGGCGGACGACCTCGTCTCGCGGGTGCTCATCGACGCCTACTTCGACTTCGACCGCGAGCAGCAGACGCAGTACCAGCAGCTCGTGACCGGGGCAGCTCTCTCACGGATCCTCGGCGGCAGTCCCGACCTGTTCGCGTGGGCGGAGTCGCTCGGCTCGTCGATGGCGGAGGGAAGCGTGTAGGGATGGAGTTCGCTCCCCGACGAGCAGGCGGTCCTGGCGGACTCTGCGCTCGGCGGGACGGCGGCGCGGCTCACGCTGGCCGGCGACAGCGCCTTCGCCGTGTGGTTCAACGACGCGACCGCCGGCAAGATGGACGGCTTCCTCGACGTCGCGATCGATGCCGGGTCCGTCTCGTGCCGCTCGGACGGACTCGCCGATGTCGCCGTCGCGGTGACGCTCACGAACACGGCGCCGCCCGAGGCAGGCGCGGAGTGGCCGTGGTGGATCACCGGCGGCGGCATCGAGGGCGTCGCACCCGGCGACATCGCCACCGATGTCTCGGTCGCGGGGAATGCGCAGGCGTTCCTCGGCGGAGTGTGGCAGAACGATGCGATCATCGCCTCGGAAGAGACGACGGATGCCGGATTCCCGACCGCCCGCGCACGGGTGACGCTCGCGCCGGGTGCATCGCAGACGCTGGAGTTCCGCTTCACCGCGGACGGCGGCGGGAATGCGGACCCGGTCATCCAGCACACGCCGCTCATGCGCGGTCTCGACGTGGGGGCGTTCGACCCGGTGTGCCGCTGAGCGCTCAGTCCTTGAGCGCGGAATCCGCGATCCGCAGATCCAGCGGGAAGTCGATCGGGAAGCCGCCGAACATCAAGCGCCCCGCGGCATCCGCTGCGGCGCGCACGGAGTCGGCCACCTCGTCGGCGAGCTCGGCGGGAGTGTGGATGATGATCTCGTCGTGGAGGAAGAACGCCAGATGCGGCCGCCGAGCGAACGCCGGTCCGGAGCGCGGCGCCGATGCGTCAGCGGTCACGGCGGGCATCGCGGCGAGCCGCAGGCGCACGTCCGCCAGCCACGACAGCGCCCATTCCGCGGCGCTCCCCTGGACGATGAAGTTGCGGGTGAACCGGCCCCGGTCGCGCGCCCAGCGCTTAGCGCGGCTCTCCTCGCCCGGCGCGATGTCGGCGTGCGTCGCCCGCGCCTGGACCTCCGCCCATTCCGGCGACGGCGGCGGCGACGTGCGGCCCAGCCAGGTCGACACGATGCCGCCGTCCTCCCCCGTCCTGGCGGCCTCGTCGACGAGGCTCATGGCCCTGGGGAATGCGCGACGCAGGCGTGGCACGAGTCGCCCGGAGTCCCCCGTCGTCGCGCCGTACATGGCCCCCAGGATCGCCATCTTCGCTTCGGCCCGGGTCGCGACCGCGCCGCTGTCGACGATGCCGACGTAGAGGTCGGTGCCGAACGCCGCGCGGGCCAGCGCCTCGTCCCGCGCCATCCCCGCCAGCACTCGGGGCTCGAGCTGCGCGACGTCGGCAACGACGAGCCGCCACCCGGGGTCGGGACGGACCGCGGCGCGCAGCTGGCGCGGGAGCTGGAGCGCCCCGCCGCCCGATGACGCCCAGCGCCCGGTGACCACACCTCCGGGCACGTAGACCGGCCGGAACCGGCCCTCCGACACCCACTCGGCGAGCCAGGACCAGCCGTTGGCCGAGAGCAGGCGCGAGAGCTTCTTGTACTCCAGCAGCGGCGCGATGACCGGATGCGTCTGCTCGGCCAGCTCCCATCGGCTCGTCGACTCGACGAGGACGCCCACGCGGTGCAGGGCGCGAAGCAGCTTCGGCTGGGAGTCGAGGCTCGCGGTCGGGTCGCCGAGGGCGTCGCGGACGCGACGGGCCGCGGCATCCATCTTCTCGGGCACTCCGCCCGTCGCGGGCCTCGCGCCGAGGATGCCGGTCAGGATGCGGTCGTGCTCCGCCTCGTCCCAGGGCAGGCCCGCCGCGCGCATCTCGGCGGCGATCAGCGCCCCGGCGGATTCCGCCGCGGTCAGCAGGCGCAGCCGGGCCGGGTCGGACGACGACGAGATCGCCTCCCGCTGGCGCGCGAACTCCGCGAGCACGGGGTCGATGGCGTCGGGCAGCGGCGGCGCGGCATCCGCGTCGTCCACCTCGAACAGCGCGGGACGTTCGTCCGGAGCGACGGCGGCGGAATCCCACGGCGACGGCGCCCGCACGTCGGCGGACGGAGGCACGAGAACGCTGTCGCGCAGGATCGCGTGGCACAGGCGCAGGTCGTGACAGCGGGCGACGACATCCCCGCGCGCGAGGACGGCGTCGTACCAGCGCGGGGTGTCGCTCCAGACCCACCGCGGCGCAGCTTGCGCCTCGCGCTCGGCGATCCACGGCCCGACCGACCGCGCTGTCAGCGTCGTGCGATCGAGCTCACGCCCCTGTGCATCGAGGTCGACCGCGATGACGACCGCGTCCGCACGGCCGAGCACGACCCACGTCGCGCCGTCAGGGCGCGTCATGGCTCACAAGCCGGAGTCCTCCGTGCGCACGAGGATGCAGTCGCACTGCGGGCAGGTGACCACGGCGTCCTCGGCGGCGGCGCGGATCGTCTGCAGATCCGTGCCGGAGAGCACCATGCGGCAGCCCTCGCACGTGCGGCGGACGAGGGCCGCGGCGCCTGCCGACCGGCCCGCAAGCCGGTCGTACAGCGCGAGCAGGTCGGCGGGCGTGCCGCCGGCGACGGCGGCGCGGTCGCGTGCGGCCGCCTCGATCGTCGCGGTCGCCTCGGCGACGATCCGCTTCGCCTCGGCGCTCAGCTCGGCGCCCTCGGCGTTCGTCGACGCGATCAGCGCCTCCTGCTCTGCGACGGCGGCGTCGGCCTGCTCGAGGCGGTCCATCGCGTCGAGCTCGGCGTCTTCGAGGTCGCTCTTGCGTCGTCCGAGCGCCTGGAGCTCGCTCTCGAAGCCCTGGATCTCCTTGGTGTTCGACGACCCGGCCAGCCGCTCGGCGTCACGGGCACGGCGCGCGTCGACGACCGCGACGTCCGATTCGATCCGGGCGATCTCGGTGCGCAGGTCGTCCCGAGCACCCAGGCGGGCGGTCAACTCCTGCGAGAGCTCACCGCGCCGGGCGATGAGCTGCTGGACGCGCGCTGCCTGCGGCGGGTTCTTGCGGGCGTTCTCGGCCTGACGGATGCGGGCGTCGAGCGCGGCGAGATCGAGCAGGCGGAGCTGATCAGTGGGGCTGGCGTTCACGGATCAAACCTACCCCGGAGCGCGACACCGGCAGCGGGTCGATCAGAGGCGCAGGATCCAGGTGGCCACGAGGAAGTAGATGATGAGGCTCGTCGCATCGCAGAAGGTCGAGATGAAGGGTGTGCTGAACACGGCGGGATCGGCGCGCACGACGCGGGCGAGCATCGGCATGACACCGCCGACGGTGGCCGCGAGCGTGCAGATGGCGAAGAGCGTCAGACCGATCACGGCACCCAGCGGCGGATCGAAGACGAGGCTCGCCAGGGCGAACCCCAGGATGCCGAGCAGGCCGCCCATGAGCGCGCCGACGCGCACCTCCCGCCATGCCACGGCGAGCGCGTCGCGCGTGCTCACCTCTCCCATCGCCAAGGCCCTGGTCACGGTGGTCGCCGCCTGCGCCCCCGTGTTCCCGGCCGTGCCCGTGAGCAGCGGCACGAAGAGGGCGAGCGTCACGACCTTCTCGAGCGACTCCTCGAAGAATCCGAGGACGCCGACCGTGAACAGGGCCGACACGGCCAGGACGAGGAGCCACACGACGCGCGAGCGCACGATCCCCAGCACCGGCGTCGTCAGGTACGGCCGCCTCAGCGGCTCGGACGCGCCCTGGCGGGCGGCATCCTCGTCCTCGGCCTCCTCCAGGATCCGTGACGCGTCGTCGACGGTGAAGATGCCGAGCAGCCGGTCCTCGCCGTCGACGACGGGGGCGGCGAGCAGCTGCGCGTCCACCAGCGATCGAGCGGATGCCTCGGCATCCGCCGTCGCCGTGATCTGCCGCGCGTCGGTCATCACGTCCTCGACGCGGGTGTCGGACCGGCCCATCACGAGGTCGCGCAGTCCCACCACGCCGAGTACCCGGCGCTGGGCGTCCGTCACCGGAAGCGTGTAGATCGTCTCGGCATCGCGGCCGCGGTGACGGACGTGGCTCAGCGCGTCGCCGAGCGTGAGCTGGGGCTGGAGCCGGACGTACTCGGTGCTCATGAAGCGCCCGATGCTGCCTTTCGGATACCCGAGCATCGGGGCGGTGAGCTGTCTCTCACGAGCCGACAGTCCGCTCATCAGCTTCTGCGCGACGCCCGCCGGCAGCTCGTCGACGAGCTGCGCGCGGTCGTCGGGGTCGAGGTCCTCGAAGACACGGGAGACGTCCTCGTCACGAAGGCCGTGGAACAGTTCGGCCCGCATTCCCGAGTCGAGGAGCTCGAACACCTCGAGGGCCCGATCACGGGGCAGCAGACGGTAGAGCACCGCGCGATCGGGGGCGTCCTCGCGTTCGAGCAGTCGCACGATCTCGGGAGCGTCGTGCTCCGTGAGAACGCGGCCGAGGCTCGCGAGATCCCGCTCCCGCAGTGCGGGTTCGATGCGTGCGCGCAGCTCCTCGAACTCTTCGTCCATGCGCGCATCATCCCAGACGCAGGTCGCCGACCGGGGGTGTCGCGGCGCACGAGCCGAGGTCTAGCATTCAGAAACGGATTCTTGAGGGGGGACCACGATGAGTCTCATGCGCACGAAGTCGATCGAGCAGTCGCTCGCCGACACCGACGAACCGGAGTTCAGGCTCAAGCGGTCGCTCACCGCCCTCGACCTCACCGTCTTCGGCGTGGGTGTCGTGATCGGCGCCGGCATCTTCACCCTCACCGGCCGTGCGGCGCACGACGTCGCCGGCCCGGCGATCGTCATCAGCTTCGTGATCGCGGCGATCGCGTGCGCGCTGGCGGCCATGTGCTACGCCGAGTTCGCCTCGACCGTGCCCGTGTCGGGATCGGCCTACACGTTCTCGTACGCATCGCTCGGCGAGCTGTTCGCGTGGATCATCGGATGGGACCTGATCCTCGAGATGTTCCTCGGCGCCAGCGTGGTGGCCCAGGGATGGAGCGCCTACTTCGGCGTCTTCCTCTCGCAGATCGGGGTCGTCCTCCCCGAGGCGATCAGCTACGGAGGCGCCGTCGACCTCGTCGCCATCGTCTTCGTGCTGGTGCTGG
The DNA here is from genome assembly GCA_040509015.1 of Microbacterium sp. Lineage (GTDB taxonomy): Bacteria > Actinomycetota > Actinomycetes > Actinomycetales > Microbacteriaceae > Microbacterium. The sequence continues at coordinate 820 of JBEVLS010000120.1, read as the reverse complement.
GCACCCTCATGACGTTCGGCATCAAGGAGTCGATGCGCGTCAATCTCGTGCTCGTCGCCGTCAAGCTGTTCATCGTCCTGTTCGTCATCGTCGCCGGCATCGCCTTCATCAACCCCGCGAACTGGACCCCCTTCGTGCCCGAGGCCGTGCCGACCGACGCCGAGACGGGCCTCCATCAGCCGCTGCTGCAGTTCCTGTTCGGCCTGCCGCCCCAGACGTTCGGCGTCGGCGGCATCCTCGCGGGCGCGGCCCTGGTGTTCTTCGCCTACATCGGCTTCGACGTCGTCGCCACGACGGCGGAGGAGACCAAGAACCCGCAGAAGGCGCTGCCCATCGGCATCATCGCCTCGCTCCTGATCTGCACCGTCCTCTACTGCGCCGTCGCGATCGTCGTCACCGGCATGGTCCGCTACGACGAACTCGACCCCGCCGCCGCGCTGGCGAACGCCTTCGCATACCACGGTCAGGAGTGGATGGCCACGGTGATCTCGGCGGGTGCCGTCGCGGGTCTCACGACCGTCGTCCTGACGCTCATGATCGGCGCGACCCGCATCATCTTCGCGATGTCGCGCGATGCCCTGCTGCCCCGATCGCTGGCGAAGGTGCACCCCAAGCTGCGCACGCCCTGGGTGATCTCGATCCTCGTGACGGTCGTCGTCGCGATCGTCGCCGGCGTCACCCCGATCGGCGCCCTCGAAGAGATGGTGAACATCGGCACGCTCTCGGCGTTCGTGCTCGTCTCGGTGGCCGTCATCGTGCTGCGCCGCAAGCGGCCCGACCTCAAGCGGGGCTTCACCGTGCCCCTCAGCCCGTGGCTGCC
>JBEVLS010000119.1:0-9762 GCA_040509015.1 Microbacterium sp. | reverse complement strand
GTCGGGCCGCGGCATCCGCTCATCGTGCGTGCTTACGCGTTCGCGTCGGCTCGCTTCGGGAGCACCCATCCCGCGCGCGGGAAGTGGCAGGTGTACCCGTTGGGGTAGGTGATGAGGTAGTCCTGGTGCTCGGGCTCGGCCTCCCAGAACGGGGCGGCGGGCTCGATCGTGGTGACGGCCTTGCCGGGCCACAGTCCGGACGCGTCGACGTCGGCGATCGTGTCACGCGCGACCTGCTCCTGCTCGGGCGAGAGCGGGAAGATCGTCGAGCGGTAGCTCGATCCGATGTCGTTGCCCTGGCGGTCCTTGGTGGACGGATCGTGGATCTGGAAGAAGAACGCCAGGATGTCGCGGTACGACGTCTGCTTCGGGTCGAAGACGATCTCTACGGCCTCGGCGTGACCCGGGTGGTTGCGATACGTCGCGTGGTCGTTCGTGCCGCCCGTGTAGCCGACGCGCGTGTCGAGCACGCCGGGCTGGCGGCGGATGAGGTCCTCGACGCCCCAGAAGCAGCCGCCGGCGAGGACGGCGGTCTCGGTTCCGGGGTGCTGGGTGATGGTGCCGGTGTCGGCGGGTCCACTGGTCATGCTGCAGGCTCCTGGGTGTCGGTGGTGAAGAGGTGTCGGAAGGCTCCGTAGCCCTGCTCCTCGAGCTCGGCGACGGGGATGAACCGCAGAGCGGCCGAGTTCATGCAGTATCTCAGGCCCCCGGCATCCCGTGGGCCGTCGTCGAAGACATGGCCGAGGTGGCTGTCGGCGTTCGCCGAACGCGCCTCGGTGCGAGTCATCCACAGCGTGCGATCGGTCTTGGTCGAGACCGCCGCCGGATCGATCGGCTTGGTGAAGCTCGGCCAGCCGGTTCCGCTGTCGAACTTGTCGGTGGACGAGAACAGCGGCTCGCCCGAGACCACGTCGACGTAGATGCCGTCGTCGTGGTTGTCCCAGTACTCGTTGCGGAACGGCGGCTCTGTCGCGTCGCGCTGCGTCACCCGGTACTGGGTGTCGGTGAGGCGGTCGAGCGCCTCGGGGGTCTTGCGGTAATCGGTGGTCACGGTGTGTTCCTCCTCGGAAGCCGCCGCTGGCTGCGGTGTCATAGAAGAGAACGGATGCCGCACCTCATTTGGTCCCGCCAAGCTGGGAGCGGGCCGTGAGTTGTCACGGCTGCCGCCACCACGCGGGCAGCAGGCGGGCGTTCACGGCGAGGAACAGCTCGGGATCCCTCGGCTCGGGAAGCTGCAGCCATGCCGCGAGCTGGCCCACCGTTCCGTCTGCGATGCCGCGCACGATGATGTCGTCGATGGCGGCCTGCGTGCGGGCGTTCCGAGCGGGGATGCCGGGATCGATGTCGTGCGCGTCCAGCAGGGCGTAGACCGAGGTCGCGAACTGCGCCGCGAGCATGCCGTGCAGCGACCCCGCACCGGCGCCGGGAGCGAGGCCGCGACGATAGATCGCCCCGTGCCGGACGACGTGGGCGATGACCTCCCGGGTCACGGTCGAGGTCGCTGCGGGCGTCTCGTCCGGGGTGATGCCGACGAGGTACAGGTCGCGCAGCGCGTCGAGCTCTTCCAGCAGCGCCTCTTCCACGAGCGCCCGCGCGGTCGGGGCATGGTCGTACGCGGTCGACCTGCTGACCCCCGCCGCGCCGGCGACGGCGGTCAGAGAGAGCTCGTCGAGCGGAGTCTCGGAGGCGAGCCGGAGGGCGGCTTCGCGCAGCGCCGCGTGCGCGCGCACCCAGCGCTGATCGGAACGGGGATCTGCGGCATCCATCGATGACATGTGACCAGCGTAGGAGTACGCTGGCACTATCGGACAATCGTCCGATAAAACGGAAGGCAGGATCATGACATTTCCCCTCCTCGAAGGCAAGGTCGCCATCGTCACCGGCGCGGCCATGGGCATGGGCGAGGCGACGGCGCGGCTGTTCGCCGAGGCCGGTGCGAAGGTCGTCGTGGCCGACTTCAACGAGGAGAAGGGCCGCGCGGTCGCCGACGACATCGTCGCCGCCGGCGGTGAGGCCCACTTCGTCGAGGTCGACATCTCGAAGGGCCCGGACGTCGAGGCGATGGTCGCAGCCACGGTCGAGAAGTACGGGCGGTTGGATGCCGCGATCAACAACGCGGCGCTCACTCCCGACAACGCGCCCGTCACCGAGCTCGACGAGGACTACTGGGATCGCCTGATCGGCGTCGACCTCAAGGGCACCGCGCTGTGCATGAAGTACGAGCTGCGTCAGCTGCAGAAGCAGGGCGACGGCGGTTCCATCGTCAACATCTCGTCGGTGTCGGGCTTCCGCCCCCAGCCGAACAACATCGCCTACGTGGCGGCCAAGCACGGCGTGGTCGGCATGACGAAGGTCGCCGCGCTCGAGAACGGCACCCATGGCATCCGGGTCAACTCCGTCGCGCCCGGAGCGATCGACACCCCGATGCTGCGCGGCGCCCTCGAGGAGACCGGTCAGACCGAGGCGGAGTTCGCCCCTGCGCTGTCGCTCCTGGGCCGTTTCGGACAGCCTCGCGAGATCGCGCAGGCAAGTCTGTGGCTGGCCTCGGACCTCTCGTCGTACGTCACCGGCACGACTCTGCACGTCGACGCCGGCTACACCAGCCGCTGAGTCCGATCGACGCGGCCGACGATCTCCGTCGCGCGACGGAGGCCCGCCGGCCGAGCCTCGGGCAGGCTGGAGACATGACCACGTCGCTCGCTACGCCGAAGATCCCGAACCAGGTCAGACGTCGAGGCCCGCGCGCGCTCGCCGCGCTGGCGGCGGCGGTGCTCGTCGCCGGCCTCGCCGCGTGCACGCCGGCGCCGGCGCCGTCGCCGACCGCGACGGCGATCGAGATCCCCGACACGTCCGTCGGCGCGCAGGCTCAGTGGGTGCTCGACGAGATCAACGCCGAGTCGGTCGTCGACGAGGCGGAGTTCGAAGAGCACTTCGATCCGATCATGTTCGAGGAGCTCTCGGTCGCCGATCTGCGGGATGTCTTCGTGCAGCTGCAGAGCGGTCGTCCGTGGACGGCCACCGCGTACGACGGCACCGAGACCGAGGCGCGCGTGCGCATCGAGTCGACGTCGCCGTACGACATGACGGTGTCGGTCGCCGAGGACGGTCGCATGAACGGCCTGTACTTCGGGATGCCGCAGCCCGATCGCACTCCGGCCGCGAGCTGGGACGATCTGCGCACCGAACTCGACGAGGCCCCTTACGAGGTGTCGCTCGTGGTCAGCGATGGCGACGACGCCGTGGTCGAGATCGGCGATGCCGTGCTGTCGCCGATCGGGTCGATCTTCAAGCTGTACGTGCTCGGCGCAGTCGTCGACGCGGTCGCCGCCGGAACGCTCACGTGGGAGTCGCCGCTCACGATCGACGCCGAGGTCCGGAGCCTCCCGAGCGGCGAGATGCAGGACCTGCCCGACGGCGCGACCGTCACGGTGCTCGAGGCCGCGACGAAGATGATCTCCATCAGCGACAACACCGCGACCGATGCGCTGATCCGCGCGGTCGGGCGGGACGCCGTCCTGGCCGCGATGGCCGACATGGGCCACTCCGAGCCCGCGGTCAACACCCCGTTCGCCGCGACGCGGGAGTTCTTCTGGATCGGCTGGGGCGATGAGGAGCTCCGGCAGCGGTGGACGGACGCCGACGGGGACGCCGCCGCGCGCGAGGCCGTGATCGCCGACGTCCCCGCGGGCCCTCCGGCCATCGAGACGTTCGCGCCGACCACCCCGGTGTGGGAATCGGGCATCGACTGGTTCGCGACGCCCGACGACATCGCCCGCGCGCATCTCGCGCTGCAGGAGAGGGCGACGACGGATGCCGGAGAGCCGGTGCGCGGCATCCTCTCCGAGAATCCCGGCATCGAGGCGGCCGACGACTGGACCTACGTCGGGTTCAAGGGCGGCAGCTCGGTCGGCGTCATGGCCGGCTCCTGGTACCTCGAACGCGAGGGCGCGGATCCGGTGGTGCTGACGGTGTTCGCCCGCTCGGACGACCCGGCCGCGGTCGCCGACCCGGCGATCGTCTTCGCGCCCGCCGAGGATGCCGCGCGTCTGCTCCTCGAGGAGTGATCAGACCGCCGCGGCCGCCACGATCGCATCGGCCACCGTGTCGACGACGTGCGACGCGACGTGCAGGTTGAGCGCGGGCTCGACGAGCTCGACCTCGAGCAGGACGACGCCGTGCTCGGCGGAGTCGACGATGTCGACGCGCGCGTAGAGGGGCATCGGCTCGCCCGTGACCTGCTGGACGACGCGAAGCACGTGCTCGGCGAAGGAGTGCTCTTCGTCGGTGGTCGGAACGAGCACCGGATTCTCGACGTACACGCCTCCGATGAGCCCGCCGCCGACCTCGAGCAGGGCGCCTTTGGCGATCGTGTGGGTGTGGTGGCCCTCGATCGCGTAGAGCGCCTTCTCGGCGCCCGCGCTCAGCTCGGGGATCTCGGGCTGGATCATGGCCACGCCGCCGCGGGCGACGATGCGATCGGCCAGTGCGACCGCCCGCGGATCGGCGGCGTCGAAGAGACCGGTGTCGCGAGCGCCCGCGGAGACGGCGGGCTTGACGACGATCCGGGTGTGACCGAGCGCGGCCAGCGCGGCGTGCACCTCGTCGATGGTGCGGCAGTACGTCGTCGGGACGATGCGCACCCCGGCGAGCTCGAGCTCGTGCAGGTACTGCTTGTCGAGATTCCAGCGCATCGTCGCCGGCGTGTTGAGCACGCGCGTCGCAGCCTCGGCGCGGTCGAGCCACGCGTGGAACTCCGCCGGACGTTCGGGGTAGTCCCACGGCGAGCGGATGACGAGCAGGTCGTACTCGGCGAGGTCCGGGGCATCCTCGTGCCACACCACGGCGTCGGCGTCGATGCCGCGCTCGCGCAGCGCGTCGAGGAGGAGCGGAGTGTCGTGATCGGGGTCCTCGGGCGAGTAGCCCGTGGTCACGACGATGCCGATGCGGGGACGGGATGGAGCAGTCACGAGCACCCAGCGTATCGGCGGCGCTCTCACGATTCGTCCAGCGTCCGTGGACGGTTCGTCCAGCCGTGGTGGGGCAGACTCGGGGCTTTGCGTCCCGCCCGAGGACGCGGAGCGCCGTCTGCGGCGCCACCACCGGAGGACCCATGCGCCACCCCCACACACCCGTCCGCCGCCGTACCCTCGGCGTCGTCGCCGCCTGCGCCGGAGTCGCGCTGGGCGCGGTCACCCTCGCCGGGCTGACGTCGAACCTTCCGCTCTCCGGCGCGGTCGCGGCATCCGTCTCGCGTGTCATCGCCACCGCCTCGCCGGTTCCCCCCGCCGCCGGACCCCTCGCCGCCGTCGCCGATGACGCCGCCGAACAGCTCGCCGACGCGCGATCCGCGGTGCGCGCGGCGCACGCCGTCGCCGCCGACGCGTCGGCGTCCGGGCTCGACCTCGCGATCGAGACCACCGTGGACACCGGCGCCCTCGAGGCGCAGATCGATCGCCTCGCCGACGCCGACCTGACACCCGTGCTGCTGCTGCCCGAGATCGTCGAGGACGCGGACCAGGAGACCCTGATCGTCGAGCAGAGGGTCGCGACGATCCGCGCCGTGCTCGACGGGGAGCTCGCCCAGAAGGCCGCCGCCGAGGCGGCCGCGGAGGCTCAGCGCCAGGCAGAGGCCGAAGCCGCCGCGGCTGCGGCCGCCGCCGAGGCGCTCGCCCAGGCGAACACCCCCGAAGGCGCCCAGGCGACCGCGCGCCAGATGGCCGCCGAGCGCTACGGCTGGGGCGAGGGCGAGTTCTCGTGCCTCTTCTCGCTGTGGAACAAGGAGTCCAGCTGGAACTACCAGGCCTACAACGCCTCGAGCGGAGCGACGGGCATCCCGCAGGCTCTCCCCGGGAGCAAGATGGCCGCATCCGGCGCCGACTGGCAGACGAACGCGGCGACGCAGGTCTCGTGGGGCCTGGACTACATCGCGCGCGCGTACGGTGCGCCGTGCTCGGCGTGGGGTCACTCGCAGGCGACGAACTGGTACTGATCCGACGCGCCGACGCGACGCCGGAATGGATACGTCCACGCAACATGCCGCCGCGTGGACTGGTGACATGACCGACTCGACCCGTGGCCTGCGCTACCTCGCCGCCGTGTGCGCGCTCGCCGTCGCCCTGCTCCTGACGCTCGGCCCTCGCGCCCTCGTGGCTCCTGCGAGGTGGGCATTCCTCGAGGCGACGGATGCCCTGACCGCACCGCTCCTGGCCCGTCTGCCGTTCGCCGACACCGATCAGGTGCTCAACGCCCTGCTGTTCGTGCCCCTGGGGGCGACGGTCGCGCTGCTCCTGCACCGCCGCGCATGGCCGTTCGCGATCATCGCGGCGCTCGTCCTGTCGGTCACCGTCGAGTACGCGCAGGCGTCGATCCCCGGGCGCGTGCCCGACGGCGACGACGTGCTGTGGAACACGGTCGGCGGCGCGATCGGGGTTCTGGTCGTGACGGCGCCGCGCCTGCTGCGCCCCCGCTCGGCTCAGCGGGGCAGCGTCACGCGCACGTGAAGGCCGCCCGCCGGAGGAGCCGAGATCCCGAGCGATCCGCCGTGCACGCGCACGATCGAGGCGACGATCGCGAGCCCCAGGCCGCTCCCCTCCGTGCTCCGCACGCGGCCGGCGCCGCGGACGAACGGCTCGGCCAGCGTCGCGGCCACCGCGGGATCGATGCGCGGGCCGCCGTTCGCGATCGTGAGTCCCGACCCGTCGACGTCGACCCGCACCCACCCGCCGTCGACGTTGTGCGCGATCGCGTTCGCCAGCAGGTTCTCGGCGAGCCGGTCGAGGAGTGCGCGGTCGCCGGTCACCACGGCGGGTGCGAACGACGCGTCGAGACGGATGCCGCGCGCGACCGCATCCGCTCGCCGCTGCTCGACCGCCTCGGCCACGACCGACGTGAGATCCACGCGCTCGGTCTGGAGGGTCCCCGTGCGGGCGGTGCGCGCGAGCGTGAGGAGCGCCTCCGTCGTCGCGATCGCACGGTCGTTCGTCGTGCCGATGCGCGCGAGGGCGACGTCGACGTCGCGCCCCTGGGGGTCTGCCTGAGCGACCTCGACGATCGTGCGGATGATCGCGTGCGGCGTGCGCAGCTCGTGCGAGGCGTTCGCGGCGAAGCGGCGCTCTTCGTCGATCGTGCGGGCGATCCGTTCGAGCATCGCGTCGAACGCGTCCGCCAGGTCGGTGAGCTCGTCCGCCCGACCCGGGAGGGCGATGCGGTGGTCGAGACTGCCGTCGCGGGCCGCGCGCGCGGCATCCGTGATCTTCGCGAGGGGGCGCAGCACGACCCCGGCCAGCAGCCACCCGCCGACGAGACCGAAGACGACCAGGAGCGCCATCGCCCACCAGGCGTAGCGCACGAAGACCTCGAGCAGATCGCCGCGATTCGGCGAATAGCCCCCGCGCACGAGGGTGAGGTTGCCGTCCGGCACGAATCGCAGCAGCAGGAACCCGACGACGAACATGCCGATGCCGGCGACGACGAGGAAGCCCGCGTAGCTCAGCGCGAGTTTCACGCGCACCGACAGCCCGCGTGGTCGCGTCATGAGCTCATCCGGTAGCCGACGCCCGGCACGGTCTCGATGACCCACGGTTCGCCGAGCCTCTTGCGAAGCGTCGAGATGGTGATGCGGACGGCGTTCGTGAACGGGTCGGCGTTCTCGTCCCACGCCCGCTCGAGCAGGTCTTCGGCGCTGATGACGCCGCCCGCTGCCGACATCAGCACCTCGAGCACGGCGAACTGCTTGCGTGTGAGGGCGACGTAGCGTCCGTCGCGGTAGACCTCGCGGCGGAACCGGTCCAGCCGGACGCCCGCGTGCTCGGCGACCGGAGGCGCGCCGGCGGTCGGACGCCGCTCGAGCGCACGCAGGCGCAGGACGAGCTCGCGCAGCGCGAACGGCTTGGTGAGGTAGTCGTCCGCCCCGCTCTCGAAGCCGCTCGCCTTGTCGTCGAGTCGATCGGCGGCGGTGAGCATGAGGATGCGCGGACTCTCGGGCTCACCGGTGAGCCGCCGGGCGATCTCGTCGCCGTCGGGCCCCGGGATGTCCCTGTCGAGCACGACGACGTCGTAGCGATTGACCGAGAGCTGCTCGAGCGCGGTGTCGCCGTCGCCGGCGATGTCCGCGGCGATCGCCTCGAGGCGCAGACCGTCGCGGATCGCCTCGGCGAGGTAGAGCTCGTCCTCGACGATCAGCACGCGCATGCGGCAAGCCTAGGTCGCCCGATGTTTCGCGGACATATGCGTTCCCGCGTACGCCGCGGCAACACGCGCTCGCGTGGAGTGGGAGCATGCACCTCGTCACCCCTCCCTCGCGCCGGCACCGGCTCACGTTGATCGCCCTGGTCGTGTGCATCGTGGCGGTCGTCGCCGCGATGTCGACCGTCATCGTGGGGGCGTCGCTCGCATCGACGCCGACGCTGTCGGCCCCGCACGGTGCGCAGGATCCCTCGTGGTCCGGGCCGACTGCCGACGACGGCCTCATCGCGGAGGGGGCGACGGCGTCGCTGGCCGATGACGGCGTGACGGCGATCGCGCGGCTCGATCCCGCACTTCGAGACGCGATGCGCCGCGCCGAAGCGGACGCCGCCCTCGAGGGCATCCGGTTCGACGTCACGAGCGGGTGGCGCAGCGACGCGTATCAGCGGTGGCTCCTGGACGAGGCCGTCGAGCTCTACGCGAGCGAGGAGATCGCGCGACAGTACGTCGCGGCTCCCGACCGCTCCAGCCACGTCACGGGCCGCGCCGTCGACATCGCGTCGCTCGACGCGCAGCTGTGGCTCATCGAGCACGGAGCCGCGTACGGACTGTGTCAGACCTACGCGAACGAGCGCTGGCACTTCGAGCTCGCGACCGCTCCGGGCGGGGTGTGCCCCGACATGAAGACGGATGCCGCGTCCTGAGGTCAGTCGACCGACGTCTCGTGCAGCTTCCGCTCGCGCATCGCCAGGAACAGCGGGAACGTGAACGCGAACGCGGTGACTCCGGACAGCACGATGTAGAGCCACACGCGCTTCATGTGCAGTCGGCGCGCCTCGACGATCATGAGCACGACACCGGCGACCGCGACCACCAGCAGATCGACGCCGATCGACCCGACCGCCGGTCCGCTGCCGAACAGATCGCCGAGATAGTTCCGAGCTTCCACGACGCTCCAGGCATTGAGGACGAACGTGCCGACGAGGCCCAGGATCGCCAGCCCCAGGTAGAGGAGGGCGAGCGGCGTCCAGTCGCGCGTCACGGTGTGCGCAATCCGATCATGATGTGGGCCCAGCGCACCAGGAAGCGCGGCTCGTCGAGGCGGCGCCGGCGCATCCACGACGTCACCTCGTCGTTGCTCTTGCTCGCGTTGCACGAACGGCACGCCGGCACGACGTTCTCGAGCGTGTAGCGTCCGCCGCGCGAGATCGGCAGGACGCAGTCCTTCTGCAGTGCGACGCCGTCGGCACCGCAGTACGCGCACGACGCCCACGCTTCGAGGATGCGGAACCACTCGTCGTTCGTCAGATCGCTGCCGGATGCCGCGACCCGCCGTGTGCGCCGCCGCGCAGCGCGCGCCTTGCGTGTCTGCCGGACTGCCATGAGCCCGACGCTAGCGCGCCTCACCCGAGCTCGGCCGTCGCCGCGCGGGCGTGCAGCGCGCGCTGGCGCATCGCGAGGAACAGCGGGAACGTGAAGGCGAACGCCGTCACCAGCGAGAGCGCGATGTACAGCCACGCACGCTTCATGCCCAGCCGCCGGGCCTCCACGACGATGAACACGGCGCCGGCGACCGCG
>JBEVLS010000118.1:0-10318 GCA_040509015.1 Microbacterium sp. | reverse complement strand
CGAACGGCACCTACTCCGTCAAGACCTACTCGGGTGACTGGATCGGGTCGACCCGCACCAACTTCGATCTCGAGGGCCGGGCCTTCGGCACCGGCAACGCGGGATCGGGTGCGGTCAACGAGAGCGTCCGCGGCCCCGTGCTGGTGACCGACGGGCAGCTCAGCGTCCGCGTCCACGGTGCCGCCGCCGGCACCCGCCTGAACGGCATCGAAGTGACGCCGATCCTCCTCGGACCGGTGGGACTCGAGGTCGTCGACATCGACGCCGACCCCGCCGCTCCGAAGGTCTCGCTCGCATGGGACGCCGAGGCCGGCGTGACGTGGAACGTCTACCGCCAGTCCCCGTTCGACGCCGAGCCGGTCCGCGTCGGCGAGGTCGCCACGGCCGCATTCGCCGACACGACGGCCCGCGTCGGGCTGGACTACGCCTACCACGTGACCGCGGTCGACCAGACCGGGCTCGAGTCGGTGCCGTCGGCCACGGTCGAGGTGTCGTTCGTCGATCCCGACGTCACAGCCCCCGCAGCGCCGACGGCGCTCGACGTGGAGCGCATCGAGAAGCGCGAGGTCGAGATCTCGTGGCGGCAGCCGGCGAGCGCGCTCTACGCACTCGTCTTCCGTTCCGAGGTCGAGGGCGAGCAGGGCGAGCTGGTCGGTATCGCCGACGAATCGTCCTACGTCGACGCCGACGTGCTGACGACGATCCCGTACTTCTACACGGTCGTCGCGGTCAACGCGGGCGGGCCGGGTGCGGCATCCGCTCAGCTCGAGACCGACGCCGTGACGATCCTCCAGCGCCAGGCCGAGTACCTCGATCGCGCGCCGCACGCGAGCGCGACGGACGAGGGCGTGCTCGTGACCTGGCGGATGCTGGGGACGGATCCCGACGACGTGGCCTTCCACGTGTACCGCGACGGCGAGCGCATCACGCCGTCGCCGATCGCCGACTCGACCAACCTCCTCGATGAAGACGGCTCCGACGACTCCGCGTACTTCGTGACGAAGGTGCTCGGCGGCGTCGAGACGACCGAGACCGAGACCTTCGGCGTGCAGACGGCCGACTACCTCTCGGTGCCGCTGCAGAAGCCCGGCGACGCGTACACGAAGGACGGTCAGCCGTACACGTACTCGGCGAGCGACTCGAGCGTCGGCGACGTCGACGGCGACGGGCAGTACGAGCTCATCGTGAAGTGGGAGCCGTCCAACGCGAAGGACAACTCGCAGGCCGGCTACACCGGCAACGTCTACCTCGACGCGTACCGTCTCGACGGCACGCGCCTGTGGCGGATCGACCAGGGCGTCAACATCCGCGCCGGTGCGCACTACACGCAGTTCCAGGTCTACGACCTGGACGGCGACGGGCGCGCCGAGGTCACGATGAAGACCGCCGACGGCACGATCGACGGCGTCGGTCAGCCGATCGGCAACGCCAGCGCGGACCACCGCAACAGCTCGGGCTACGTCCTTCAGGGGCCGGAGTTCCTCACGGTGTTCGACGGCCTGACGGGACGGGCGATCGACACGATCGACTACACCCCGCCGCGCGGCGACGTCGGCGCGTGGGGCGATGCATACGGCAACCGCGTCGACCGGTTCCTGGCCGGGGTCGCGTACCTCGACGGCGAGAAGCCGAGCGTCGTGTTCAGCCGCGGGTACTACACGCGCGCGGTCGTGGCGGCGTACGACTTCGACGGCGCCGATCTCACGCAGCGCTGGGTGCTCGACACGAACGATCAGGGCGACGAGTCGCTGTACGGCATGGGCAACCACAACCTGTCGGTGGCCGATGTCGACGGCGATGCGAAGGACGAGATCGTCTTCGGGTCGGCCACGATCGACGACGACGGCACGGTCCTCTACTCGACCGGACTCGGCCACGGCGACGCGATCCACGTGTCGGACCTCGTGCCCACCAACCCGGGCCTGGAGGTGTTCGCGGCGCACGAGGACATGGGCAGCTCCGGCAACCGCGGGGCCACGATGCGCGACGCGCGCACCGGGGCGATCCTGTGGGACATCCCGGCGGTGCGCGACACGGGACGTGCCGCCTCCGGCGACATCGACCCTCGCCACGCGGGTGCCGAGGGATGGGCCATCGGGGGCGACTCCGCGTGGAACTCCACCGTCGGGCAGCTGAAGTCGTCCACGGGCGAACTCATCTCGGAGAAGATCCCCGCGGCGAACTTCCTCGCGTGGTTCGACGGCGACCCGCTCCGCGAGATCGTCGACCATTCGTGGGATGCCGCCACCTCGCAGGGCACGCCGACGATCGGAAAGTGGAACTGGGAGACCCAGACCACCGACAACCTCGTCACCGCCGAGGGCGCCCGGTCGAACAACTCGACCAAGGGCACGCCCAACATCCAGGCCGACCTGTTCGGAGACTGGCGTGAAGAGATCGCGTGGCGCTCGGCGGATTCGTCGGAGCTGCGGATCTACTCGACGATCGACGAGACCGACCTGCGCATCCGCACCCTCATGCACGACCCGGTCTACCGACTGTCGGTCGCATGGCAGAACACCGCGTACAACCAGCCGCCGCAGACGAGCTTCTTCCTCGGCGACGGCATGACCGAGCCCGCCGCTCCCCGCATCGCGGTGACCGGCGCGCCATCCGGGCACACCGACACGACGGCCCCTGTCGTCGCGGGTGTCCCGGCGGACGGCACGGCCCTGTACGAGCACCGCGAGCTGACCCTCGCGATCACCGCGGACGATCCGGAGTCGGGCGTGCGCTCGTTCGACGTCGCGTTCGACGGTGAGCCCGTCTCGCCGACCGGCGCGATCGATCTCGCGGGGCTGGCCGGCGAGCACACGCTCACGGTGCGGGCCGTCAACCACGCGGGGCTCGTGACCGAGTCGTCGGTGCGTCTGGTCGTGTCGGTCGACCGGACGCGTCCGGTGGCCGCGCTCGTGGCGCCGACGTCGGCCGGTCCGCTCCGCGAGCTCGCGGTGCAGGTGGACGCGACGGATGCCGGCGGCCTCGCCCGCATCGTCGCCAACATCTACCGGGGGTCGACCCTCGTGAAGTCCACCCAGACCAGGGTCGACGGAGCGACGGCGGGTTCGCACAGTGCGACGGTGACCGTGCCGGACGGCGACTACACCGTGAAGTACAACGCGCAGGACGCCGCCGGCAACACGTCGGCGACGGGCACCTTCGCCGTCACGGTCGACGCCACGGCGCCGGTCGCGACGGTGAAGGACGGGGCGTCGTACACCGCGGCCCGCGGCGGCGGGTACGACCTGATCAGCTTCAAGCTGTACGACGCCGGAAAGGTCGACCGGGTCACGATCAACGGCAAGGTCAAGGACCTCACCGACAACGCGTGGTCCGACGTGAACTACGTCAAGCCGGGGGTCTTCGGCGCGGTCAAGGGTGAGAACACCCTCGTCGTGCACGATGTCGCCGGCAACACCAGAACGGTGACCTTCACGCTGAACTGACGGCTCCAGCCCGCGGCCGGTCTCTCCGAGAGGGGAGGCCGGCCGCTCGGCGTTTCCGGCTCGAAGACCGAAGCACGGCCCCGAATACCTCCGCAGAAACTACCGATGCGGCAGCACCGGTCGCTGTGACTGAATGTCGCCAGGGGATGCTCTGGGGGATCTGTCAGTGACGACGGTCGGGGAGCACCACTCGGTGACCCACGTCAGGATCCGCCCGCGCAGCTCTTCGTCGGCGGCGAGCTCGACCGTGCCCGGCTCACCCTCGAGCTCGACCTCGAGGGTGAAGACGGTGCCGCGCTTGTCCTCCTGCACCGCATGCGGATCGCAGCGCAGAGGCACGAGCGGCAGCTCCACGACCTCCGGCTCGGACGCCCCGTCGATCCGGAGGTCCAGCGGCAGGGTGTCGGCGCCCCAGCCGTCGAACTCGATCAGGTTCGTCGGACGGATCCCCGAGAGCGCGGCCTCGGCCTCGCCCGTCGGCGCGACAGCGAGCTCGAGCACGGCGGGCGCCGGGTGCCGCGACGGAAGGAAGTCCCCGAACGACACGTCCGCCGCGGCGGCGAGGCGCTCGGCCCGGCATTCCCGCTCATGCAGCGGCGCGATGACGTCCAGGGCGTCGACGATCGGCCCCCCGACCGTCGCGCCGGACGCCGCGAGCTCCAGCTCGACGGTCGGCTCGCCGGCATCCGTCGTGCAGTCCATCGCCGGCAGCCGCACGCGGATGTCGACCGTCGACCCGGGACGGACGCTGGTGACGCGCCCCTCGTCCGCACGGCCCGCGGCATCCGCGAACCGCTCGTCGATCACGGCGACGTCCCCGATCTCGACGACGTCGTCGGTGCCGTTGACGATCCGCACCTGCGCGTCGCGGGCCGCGACGTCCGATCGCAGCTGGATCAGCGACACCTCCACTCCCTCGGGGATTCCGGGGTCCGGGGCCGGCGCGCATGCCGCGAGCGCGGCGACGAGCGCGACGGAACTCCACAGGATCGCGCGTCGGGGCGCCCGGAATCGACCCGAGGCGGCATCCGACGGCGAATTCTGTGGAGTTGCCCGGATGCCCATCGCGTCACCGCCGGATGAGCTCGCGCGCGACGGTGAAGTCCTCGAGGGCGACGGGGTCGATGTCGACACCGAGACCGTGCCCCGTGGGCACCCGGACGTGGCCGTCCTCGAGCACGGCGGGCTCGGTGACGATGTCGCGCGTGTAGAAGCGGTTCGACGCCGACACGTCGCCGGGCAGCGTGAAGCCGGGCAGGGCGGCGAGCGCGGCGTTGGCGGCGCGACCGATGCCGGTCTCGAGCATTCCGCCGCACCACACCGGCACGCCGGCCTCACGGCACAGGTCGTGGATGCGGACGGCCTCGAGGTAGCCGCCGACGCGGCCGGCCTTGATGTTGATGACGGATGCCGCGCCCAGCGCGAGTGCGTCGGCAGCCGCTTTGGCCGAGGTGATCGATTCGTCGAGGCACACGGGAGTGCGAAGGGCGCGGGCCAGCGTCGCGTGGTCGACGATGTCGTCCTCCTGCAGCGGCTGCTCGATGAGGAGCAGGTCGAAGCGGTCGAGTTCGGCGAGGGTGGCGGCGTCGGCGAGCGTGTAGGCCGAGTTCGCGTCGACCTGCAGGGGGATCCCGCCGAAGGCGTCGCGGACGGCGGCGGTGTCTGCGACGTCGCGGCCGGGCTTGATCTTGATCTTGATCCGCACGTAGCCCTCATCGAGGTAGCCCGCGACGACGTCGACGAGGGCCGCCGGATCCTGTTGGATCCCGACGCTCACCCCGCTGGGCACGCGGTCGCGCTCCGCGCCGAGGTATTCGCCGAGCGAGCGCCCCTGCGCGCGCAGCGACGCGTCGAGGACGGCGAGCTCGAGCCCGGCTTTGGCCATGCGGTGCCCGATGAGCGGCTCGAGCACGCCCGGGATCTCCTCCGGGGCGACGGTGCCGCGCTCGAGCAGCGCGGGGATCAGGAAACGCAGCGCCACGTCCCACGCGCCCTGCGTGTACTCGCTCGAGTACGTCGGCTCGCGCTGGGTGACGACCTCGCCCCAGCCCTCGCCGTCAGCGGTGAGCGCCCTTGCGACGATGACCTCGCGCACGGTCTCGGTGCCGAAAGACGTCGTGAACGGCGAAACGAGAGGCAGGTGGAGGACCCGCAGCTCGAATCCTTCGAGGGCGACGGATGCCGCGGGCTGAGCGATGGGCATGCGCTCAGGCTAGCCCGCCGACTCCAACAGGGTCACGCGGCGACGCGGCGCGAGACCTCCACCTCGGTGGGCAGGAGGAACGTGGACCGCGCCCGGTGCGGTCGCATGCTGCGAGGGACGCGGGGTGCGCGCGGGGTGCGGTCGTGCGTCCAGGTGGCGCTCACGGCGCGGACGATCTCTTCGATGGCTTCGCGCATCGTGGTTTCCTTCATGCCCTGCTCCTCCCGCTCGATCAAGAGACCGCGCGAGGCGCGTTCTATAACGCGTCTTCGGAGGGGAGGAGCAGATCGGATTGCCGCTGATACACGGATCAGGGCGTCGGCGCGAACTCCGATGCCTCGCCGGGCCTCTTCGGCCGCAGCGTCGTCGGCGCCGGCCACGCGAGCTCGATGCGCGTGAACGGCACATCGACCGACCCGAAATCGTCGGTGTGCACGAGCACCCGCCCCGTCTCGCCGACCGCGGAGGGCGGCGTGATCTCTGCGATCCGCACCCGGATCGGCTCGCCGCCGTCGCGCTCGAGCATCCAGATCTCCGCCAGCCACGCCAGCCCGCCCGCTTCGAGGACCTCCTCGGCCTCGAGCCAGTCGACCGCCTCCGAGACCTCGCGACCGAGCAGATCCACGGCGATCCAGCCGTCGCCCTCGGGGCGGATCCAGCCGAGGAGTTCGCGGTCGTCGCGCCGGTGGGGGGTCCAGTCGTCGGAGATCACGTCGTCCACGCTCACGTGCGGCGCTCAGGCGGGGACGTCGGCGAACGCCCGCACGGGGAACGTCCCGAACCCCTCGACGGCCGGCGGCGCCGCCGTGAACCGGGCGCCGTGCTCGGGCAGTTCGCCCAGGCGGGTGAGGTGCTCCACGACGTGCACGCCGGCACCGAGGAGGAGGGTGTGCGCGGGACGCTCGCCGCCCGACTCGGTGTCGTCGATGTTGAGCGAGTCGATGCCGACGAGCACCGCACCCGCGTCGATGAGCCACTGCGCCGCCTCGCCGTCGAGGAAGGGCGAGCCCTTCCCGTACTCGGGCGTTCCGAAGAGGCGGTCCCACCCGGTGTGCAGGAGAACAGCGGCGCCGCGGACGTCGCGGTCGGCCAGGGCCTCGCGGCCGATGCCCCGCCGCTCCGGCGTCCACGCGTCTTCGAGGTGGAACACCTCGGCGGGCAGCCCGACGAGCGTCGACAGATCGAGCCCGGCGAGGTCGGGGCCGTCGGCGTAGCGGTGGAAGGGGCTGTCGAGGTACGTCCCCGTGTTGCCGATCATCGTGATGACGTCCATCGCGAACTCGGTCCCGGGCGCGTACTTCGCCCGCGAGTCCTCGCGCGTCAGGTGCGACGCGATGGTCGGCGCGGGGAGCCCCGGGTAGGTGACGAGCCCGGCGCGGATCGGGTGGCTGAGGTCGACGATGCGGCGGGAGAGGGAGTCGGGCATGAGAATCAGGCTATGTCCGACCACGGCGCCAGAGACCCCGGACGCCGGAGAATGGCGGGTATGCCGGAGTCGAACGGCAGGAATCCTCCGCCGTCGGCGCCGTTGTCCGAGGCTGCGGTCAGGCGGGCGGCGCGATCGCTCAGGGGCGCACCAGCAGGTACCCGCGGTCGTCGTCGAACCCTCCGACGACCAGCCCGTCGGCGAGGCGCCCCAGAAGGGCGTCGCGCACGCGGATCCGCCAGCCGGCGGCATCCTCGGGAGAAGACCGCCGGAGGGCCTCGATGTCGCGCGGCACCTCGACGGACGCCACCACCCGATCGTCCGACGGGGTCGGGACGGGAGGCGCGGCGAGCGCCCACGACACCATGATGCGGTCGGTCTCATCGCCGCGGTTGACGCCGTCGTCCATCGGCCCGTAGTGGTCGACGAGGTATTCGGTCACCCGCGCTCCGAGCACGCGCAGGTTGAAGTGCGCGTTGCGCGCGACGAGAGGGTCGAAGGTCCAGGTGATGTGGCCGACCTCGCGCGCGAGCGCCCACTCGCGCTGATGCTGCTTGATCAGCCGACCCAGACCCTTGCTCTGCAACCCCGGCAGGACACCGGTGATGTGGCTGTGCATCGACCGGGCGGCGGGTGCGGCGAAGAAGGCGACGGATGCCCCGACCATGCGTCCGCCCTCCCACAGCCCGACGGCGTAGTTGCCGGAGTGGGCGAGGGCCTGGAGCAGGTTCGGCGGCATCCCCGACTTGTCACCGCCCCAGACGTCGGACAGCACGCCGGACGCGGTGAAGACGTCCTCGATCGTGTCGAGTGGGCGGATCCCGATGCTCGCGGGGACGGATGCCTCGGCCATGGACCCCACGCTACTCGCGCACGACGAGGGGAGCCCTGCCAGGGCCGCCCTGGGGCTCGTCAGCGCCGATAGCCTCGAAGGATGGCATCGGACGGGAACGCGCGCAGAAGACTCACCCGGATGCCGTCGCAGGGCGCCATCATCGCCGTTCTCGCGACCGCCGGTCTGTGCTCGTCGTTCATGTTCACCCTCATGGTGCCGATCCAGTCGAAGCTGCCCGAACTGCTCGATGCGAGCCGCGAGGACACGGCATGGGTCGTCACATCGACGCTGCTCGCGGCGGCCGTGATCACCCCCATCTCGGGTCGGCTCGGCGACATGTACGGCAAGCGGCGGATCGTGCTGGTGCTGATCGGCGTCATGATCGTCGGCTCGGTGATCGCGGCCTTCTCGCCGGGGATCGTCGGGATCATCGTCGGCCGCACGCTGCAGGGTGCGATCGTGGGCGTGGTGCCGCTGGGCATCTCGATCATGCGCGACGTGCTGCACGAGGATCGCGTCGATTCCGCCGTCGCCTTCATGAGCGCCACTCTCGGCGTCGGCGGAGCCCTCGGACTGCCGATCAGCGCGATCATCACCGAGCGCAGCGACTGGCACTTCCTCTTCTGGATGGCGGCCGGCCTCGGCGTGATCGTGTTCGCCCTCGTGGTGTGGATCGTGCCGGTGAGCGTGCTGCGCACCGCGGGACGATTCGACTACCTCGGCGCGGCAGGACTCGCGGTGGGGCTCATCGGCATCCTGCTCGCGATCTCGCGCGGCAACGAGTGGGGATGGACCTCGCCCGCCGTGCTGGCGTTCGGACTCGGCGGCATCGTGGTGCTCCTCGCGTGGGGCTGGTACGAGCTTCGCATCGCCGAGCCGCTCCTCGACCTGAGGGTGGCCGCGCGCCCCGCGGTGCTGCTCACCAACATCGCCTCGGTGGCGATGGGCTTCTCGCTGTTCGCCTCGAACGTCGTGTACCCGCAGATGCTCGAGCTGCCCGTGGCGACGGGCGCAGGCTTCGGGCTGTCGCTGCTCGCCGCAAGCCTGATCGTCATGCCGTCGGGCCTGGTGATGATGGTGCTGTCGCCGGTCGCCGGTCGGATCGCCTCGCGCACCGGCCCCAAGCTCCTGCTCCTGCTGGGTGCGATCTCGCTCATCGCGGCCTACGGCTTCACGCTGCTCTTCTCGTCCGAGGTGTGGCACATCCTGGTCGCGAACATCCTGATCGGGGCCGGCATCGGCTTCGGCTACGCCTCGATGCCGATGCTCATCATGCGCTCGGTGCCGCAGAGCGAGACGGGCGCCTCGAACGGTCTCAACGCGCTGTTCCGATCGCTCGGCACCAGCACGGCGGCCGCCGTGATCGGGGCCGTTCTCGCGACCTACTCCGTCGAGTTCGAGGGCGTCCAGGCCCCGACGACGACGGGCTTCACTCTGTCGCTCATCCTCGGCGGAGCCGCGGCGATCGTCGCGCTCGTGGTCGCGCTGTTCATCCCCCGACGGCGCGACGCGCACGAGCGGCATCCGTCGCTGCCGGCATGATCCCGGCGTCGCCCGTGGACGCGCGCCGCCACTGACCGCGGCGCGACCGGAGCGCTACCCTGACGCCATGAGCGAGCGCGACGGCCACGAGCCGGAACAGATCCCCGTCGGTCCGCCCGAGGGCGCGACCGCGGCGGGCGACCCCCGCGGAGCGACGCCGACGGGCGCGATGGCCGCCGCGGCGAGCGGCACCGACGACGCGTCCACGCACGGCTCCGAGGGCGACACCGACGCGCGGTTCTTCGGTCAGCCGTGGGCGCTCGCGCACGTGTTCGGCGTGGAGATGTGGGAGCGGTTCAGCTTCTACGGCATGCAGGGCATCCTCATCTACTACCTCTACTTCTCGGTCGCCCAGGGCGGGCTCGGGATGCCGGAGGCGGTCGCCACGGGCATCGTCGGCGCCTACGGCGGAAGCGTCTATCTCGCGACGATCCTCGGCGCCTGGCTCGCCGACCGCCTCTTCGGCTCGGAGCGCGTGCTGTTCGCGAGCGCGATCGTCATCATGGCGGGTCACATCGCCCTGGCCGTGCTGCCCGGCTTCGTCGGGGTGGGCGTGGGCCTCGTGCTCGTCGCCGTCGGCTCCGGCGGCCTCAAGGCGAACGCGACCTCGGTCGTCGGCACGCTCTACACCGCCGACGACCCGCGACGCGACGCGGGCTTCTCGCTCTTCTACCTCGGCATCAACCTCGGCGCGTTCGCGGGGCCGCTGCTCACGGGGCTCCTGCAGAGCAACCTCGGGTTCCACTGGGGCTTCGGCCTCGCCGCGGTCGGCATGGGGCTCGGTCTCATCCAGTACTCGTTCGGCCGCAAGCAGCTGCCCGCCGAGTCGCGCACGGTGCCGAACCCGCTCCCCCGCACCCGGTACG
>JBEVLS010000117.1:0-8904 GCA_040509015.1 Microbacterium sp. | reverse complement strand
GCGCCCCGCGACTCGTCTGCGAAGAGAGCGTGGGCGCCGCGCGAGAGGCGGTCACCCGACTGCTGCAGGACTCGTCGGTGGATGCGGTCGTGTGCGCGAGCGACTCGCTCGCGATCGGCGCGCACCTCGCGTCCACGGGCGTGGGGCGGCCGGACCTGCCCGTGTACGGCTTCGACAACACGCCGGCCATCGAGGCGCTGGGCCTGAGCAGCGTGGAGCAGCTGCCCGAGAAGGTCGCCGCGGGCGTGCTCGAGCTGCTCATGGGCCCGACCGGTCTGGTGATCGATCCGCGCACGCTCCGCGCGGGGACGGCGCACGTGCTCGTCGAGCCGCGGCTGGTCGTACGCTGACGCCTCAGCTGCGGCCGATGCGGCGCTCGAGCTCGCGCGCGGCGGCGACGGCGAGCGACGGATCCGGCGCCTCGGCGTCCTCCGTCCAGGTGAGGGCGATCGCAGCGGCGGGCCATCCGGCGTGGTCGCGCACGACGACGCCGATCGAGCGGAGCCCGAGGGTGACCTCGCCCTCTTCGGTCGCGTAGCCGCGCGTGCGGGTGAGGCGCAGCACTTCGCGAAGCTCGCCGGGACGCGCGGGCCCCCGTCCGGTGCGGTCGGCGAAGGCCGTGGCATCCGGATACAGCGCGCGCACCTGCTCGCGGGGGAGCGCCGCGAGCATCGCGCGCCCCGTCGCGGTGAGATGGGCCGGCAGGCGCACGCCGACGTCGGTCACCAGCGCCGGGCGCCGCGGGGCGCGCTCCTCGACGATGTAGAGCACGTCGCGCCCGTGCATGACGGCCAGGTGCGCGCTCTCGTGCGCGCGGTCGACGAGCTCGGCGAGCACGGGGCGTCCGAGGCGGGCGAGGGGCTCCTGGCGCGAGTAGCCCCCGGCGAGCTCGAACGCCGCGATCCCGAGGCCCCAGCGCCGCTCTTCGGGCAGGTGCACGACGAACGCGTGCTCCTGCAGGGTCGCCAGCAGGTGGTACACCGTGGAGCGCGGCAGGCCGAGCGCGCCGGCGATCGTCGCCGCAGGAACCGGGCCGCGCTGGCGGGTGAGGTACGCGAGAATGCGCAGCGTCTGGTCGGCGGCGGGCACCTGCGGCTTGTCTGACATGGCAGACACAGGATGCCACGGCTCGCTGTCGCGCGCGACGGGCACACGATGGAATCGACCCATGAGCACACTCCCCGTCGTCCTGGTGGGCGCCCGTCCGCTGCGTCCCGAAGACGTCGTCGCCGTCGCCCGGCACGGGGCTCGCGTCGACCTCGACGCCGGCGCGATGGGGCGCGTCGCGGCATCCCGCGCCCTCATCGAAGGCCTCGCCGACGACCCCGAGCCGCACTACGGCGTCTCGACCGGGTTCGGGGCGCTCGCCACCACCTTCATCGCCCCCGAGCGCCGTCGGCAGCTGCAGCTGAGCCTCATCCGCTCCCACGCGGCCGGCACGGGCGCCGAGGTCGAGACCGAGGTCGTGCGCGCGCTGCAGCTGCTGCGCCTGCAGACCCTCGCGTCGGGCCGCACGGGCGTGCGTCCCGTCGTCGTCGAGACGTACGCCGCGATGCTGAACGCCGGCGTCACCCCGATCGTGCGCGAATACGGGTCGCTCGGGTGCTCGGGCGATCTCGCGCCGCTCTCGCACGTCGCGCTCGCGGCGATGGGCGAGGGGGACGCGCGCGTCGACGGGGAGCTCCGCTCCGCCGCGGACGCGCTCGCCGAGGCCGGGATCGCGCCGCTCGAGCTGCAGGAGAAGGAGGGACTCGCGCTCATCAACGGCACGGACGGCATGCTCGGCATGCTGCTGCTCGCCCTCGACGACCTCCGGATGCTGCTCGACACCGCCGACCTCGCCGCCGCGATGTCGATCGAGAGCCAGCTCGGCACGGATGCCGTGTTCGCCGCCGATCTCATGGCGCTGCGACCCCAGCACGGCCAGGCGGCATCCGCGGCGAACCTGCGCGCCTTCCTGGCGGACTCGCCGATCGTCGCGTCCCACAAGGATCCCGCCGTCTGCACGCGCGTGCAGGACGCCTACTCGCTGCGGTGCTCGCCGCAGGTGCACGGCGCCGCCCGCGACACGCTCGACCACGCGGCGCTCATCGCCTCGCGCGAACTCTCCTCGACGGTCGACAATCCGGTCGTGACGGTCGACGGCCGGGTGGAATCCAACGGCAACTTCCACGGGGCCCCCGTGGCCTACGTCCTCGACTTCCTCGCGATCGCGCTCGCCGACGTCGCGTCGATCTCGGAGCGCCGCACCGACCGCGCGCTCGACCCCGCGCGCAGCCAGGGCCTCCCGCCGTTCCTCGCCGACGAGGTCGGGGTGGATTCGGGACTCATGATCGCGCAGTACGCGGCGGCCGGGATCGTCTCGGAGCTCAAGCGGCTCGCCGTCCCCGCCTCGGTCGACTCGATCCCGTCGTCGGCGATGCAGGAGGACCACGTGTCGATGGGGTGGGCCGCCGCACGCAAGCTCCGCCGCGGCGTCGACGGTCTCACGCGCGTCCTCGCGATCGAGCTCATGACCGCCGCCCGCGCCCTCGACCTGCGGGCACCCCTCGTGCCCGGTCCCGCGACCGGCGCGGCGCTCGCCCTGATCCGCGAATCGGTCGACGGACCGGGACCCGACAGGTTCCTCTCGCCCGACATCGAGGCCCTCGCAGAACTCGTCGCCGGCGGCGCCGTCGTGCGCGCCGCGGCATCCGTCACCTCCCGACCCGAAGGAGCACGCTCATGACCAGGACCATCCGGGCCGCCCGCGGCAACGAGCGCACCGCCAAGAGCTGGGGCGCCGAGGCGGCCAAGCGCATGCTGATGAACAACCTCGACGCCGAGGTCGCCGAGCACCCCGAAGATCTCGTCGTCTACGGTGGCACGGGCAAGGCGGCGCGCTCGTGGGAGGCCTACGACGCGATCGTGCGCACCCTCGACGAGCTCGAGCCCGACGAGACGCTGCTCGTGCAGTCGGGCAAGCCGGTGGGGGTCTTCCGCACGCACGAGTGGGCGCCCCGCGTGCTCATCGCGAACTCGAACCTCGTGGGGGACTGGGCGACGTGGCCCGAGTTCCGCCGGCTCGAAGACCTCGGGCTGACGATGTACGGGCAGATGACCGCCGGGTCGTGGATCTACATCGGCACGCAGGGCATCCTGCAGGGCACGTACGAGACGTTCGCCGCCGTCGCCCGGTCGATGGGGCGCGAGTCCCTCGCGGGCACCCTGACCCTCACCGGCGGATGCGGCGGCATGGGCGGCGCGCAGCCGCTGGCCGTGACCCTCAACGGCGGCGCGGTGCTGATCGTCGACGTCGACGAATCGCGCCTCGCGCGCCGCGTCGAGCACGGGTACCTCGACGAGTACACGACCGACCTCGACGCGGCGATCGCACGGGTCGTCGCGGCGCGCGACGCCGGAGAGGCGCTGTCGGTCGGCGTCGTGGGCAATGCAGCGGAGGTGTTCGGAGACCTGCTGCTGCGCGGCACGCCCATCGACATCGTCACCGACCAGACGAGCGCGCACGATCCGCTGGCCTACCTGCCGGTCGGTGTGCCCTTCGACCGCTGGCGCGAAGAGGCGGAGCGCGACCCCGAGGGGTTCACGGCACGATCGCGCGGATCGATGGCGAAGCAGGTCGCGGCGATGGTCGGGTTCCAGGATGCCGGTGCCGAGGTCTTCGACTACGGCAACTCGATCCGGGCCGAGGCGAAGCTCGGGGGCTTCGAGAACGCGTTCGCCTTCCCGGGCTTCGTCCCTGCGTACATCCGCCCGCAGTTCGCCGAGGGCCGCGGACCGTTCCGCTGGGTCGCGCTCTCGGGAGACCCCGACGACATCCGCAAGACCGACGCAGCGGTCAAGGCGCTCTTCCCGGAGGACGCCGGGCTGCAGCGCTGGCTCGACAAGGCCGGCGACACCGTGCACTTCGAGGGCCTCCCCGCCCGCATCTGCTGGCTCGGGTACCAGGAGCGCCACCTCGCGGGGCTGAAGTTCAACGACATGGTCGCGTCCGGCGAACTCGCCGGGCCGATCGTCATCGGCCGCGATCACCTCGACGCCGGGTCGGTCGCCTCGCCGTACCGCGAGACCGAGGCGATGGCCGACGGGTCCGACGCGATCGCCGACTGGCCGCTGCTCAACGCCCTGCTCAACACCGCGTCGGGCGCCTCGTGGGTGTCGATCCACCACGGTGGCGGCGTCGGCATCGGCCGATCGATCCACGCGGGCCAGGTGACGGTGGCCGACGGAACGGCGCTGGCCGCCGAGAAGATCGCACGCGTGCTGGTGAACGACCCCGGCACGGGTGTCATGCGCCACGTCGACGCGGGCTACGATCGCGCGAAGGAGGTCGCCGCGGAGCGCGGCCTGAAGGTGCCGATGCTGTGACGACCACGCTCATCACGAACATCGGCGAGCTGACGACGAACGTCGCCTCGCCGGGTGACCCGTGCGGCACGCTGACGGATGCCGCGATCCTCGTCTCGGACGGTCTCGTCGCGTGGGTGGGGCCGGCCGACGACGCGCCGACCGCCGATGCGACGGTGGATGCCGGCGGCCGGGCCGTCATCCCGGGCTTCGTCGACTCGCACACCCACCTCGTCTTCGGCGGCGACCGCGCCGACGAGTTCGAGGCGCGCATGACCGGGGTCCCGTATGCGGCGGGCGGCATACGGCGCACCGTCGCGGAGACCAGGGCGGCCACCGACGACGAGCTGCGCGCGCGTCTGGCCGGATTCGTCGCCGAGCTGCACGCCCAGGGAACGACGACCTTCGAGGTCAAGACGGGCTACGACCTGACCGTCGACGGAGAAGCCCGGCTCGCCCGGCTCGCAGCCGAGGTCACCCCCGAAGTCACCTACCTCGGCGCCCACGTGGTGCCGGCCGAATACGCCGACGACCGCGACGCCTACGTCGACCTCGTGATCGGCGACATGCTGACGGCTGTGGCTCCGCACGCGAAGTGGTTCGACGTGTTCTGCGAGCGGGGTGCGTTCACCCCCGACGAGACTCGTCGCATCCTGCTCGCGGGCATCGAGGCCGACCTGCTGCCGCGCCTGCACGGCAACCAGCTCGGGTTCGGCGAGGGGGTGCAGCTCGCCGTCGAGTTCGACGCGTGGTCGGTCGACCACTGCACCTACCTGTCGGACGACGACGTGCGTGCGCTCGCCGGCAGCGACACCGTCGCGACGCTGCTGCCCGGCGTCGAGTTCTCGACGCGGCAGCCCTATCCCGACGCCCGGCGTCTGATCGACGCGGGCGTCACCGTCGCCATCGCCAGCGACTGCAATCCCGGGTCGAGCTTCACCAGCTCGATGCCGCTCATGATCGCCCTCGCCGTCCGCGAGATGGGGATGTCTCCGGCCGAGGCCGTGTGGGCGGCGACCGCCGGCGGAGCGGTCGCGCTGCACCGCGCGGACGTCGGAGCGATCGCCCCCGGGATGCGGGCCGATCTCGTGCTGCTGGACGCCCCCACACGCGTGCACCTGGCGTATCGTCCCGGCGTCCCGCTCGTGCGGCGGGTCTGGAAGGACGGCGTCGGGATCGCCTAGCGAGGGGAGTCGAACGCCCACTCGTCGGGATCGACCTCGGTCGCCACGTCCCAGTCGTCGACCTCCCACGTGAAGGTCGCGACCGCGCAGGTGGGCATGTGTCCGATCCCGTCGTTCGAGAGCCGGCCCGCCAGGATGCTCATCCCCGGATCGTGCGCCACGACCACGACGGATCGCGCACCGCTCTCGGCCGCCGCGAGGAGGAGCAGCGACGCCGGCGCGCCGTACAGGCGCTCCTGCTGCTCGACGGGGACCCCCAGCGCACCGCTGAAGAAGTCCGCGGTCGTCGCAGCGCGGAGCGCCGTCGACGAGAGGATCGTGTCGGCGCGGAACCCCGTGTCGGCCAGCCGCCGGGCCATGGCCGGCGCGTCGCGCATGCCGCGATCGTTGAGCGGACGATCGTGGTCCGCGAGGAACGCGTCGCCCCAGTCGGACTTCGCGTGACGGATGAGGACGAGGCGGGTCATGGCCTCACGCTACTGCCGCGTCACTGCGCGACGTACACCCACGCGCCGCGACCGCTCGCCAGCACCACCGAGGCTCGGCGGTAGAGGGCGACCTCGTACTCGTCCGACGCGTCGAGCTCGTCCTCGGTGATCCACACGGCCTTGCCGACGATCTTGTCCAGCGCGCTGCCGGTCGGTCGGGCGATGGGGTGCGTGCCGATGCCCGACAGCTCGACGACGCGCGGATCCTCGATCTCGGCGTAGTCGAGGCGGTAGCCCGGAAGGACGTCCTCCTCGGTCTCCAGCAGACGTCCGAACGTGTCGAGCTGCACGTCGGGATGCTGCAGGGTCCCGTACGTGAAGAGAAGCTGATCGGCGGTCACGGCAACAGGGTAGCGTCCGCCTCGCGCACGGCGAAGGGAACGTCACACGCGGTCACCCGAGCAGTGCGTGGGCGATCGTGAAGATCGCGAGGCCGGCCAGCGCGCCGACGATCGTGCCGTTGAGACGGATGTACTGCAGGTCTCGCCCGACCATGAGCTCGATCTTCTCGGTCGTCTCCTCGGCGTCCCACTTCTCGACGGTGTCGGTGATGATCGAGGCGATGTCGTGCCGGTAGCGGTCGACGAGGAACACGGCGGCATCCGTCACCCACGTGTCGACGCGGCGCTGGAGCGCGGCATCCGTCGTCAGTCGCTGACCGATCTCGGACAGCGCCGCCGCCGCGCGCTCGCGCAGCGGGCTCTGCGCATCGGCGAGTGAACGCAGCAGGCCCGCCTTCGCGGTGTTCCACGCCTCGGCGGCGAGCTCGCGCACGCGGGGGCTGTCGAACACGGTCGACTTGGCGTCCTCGAGGCGGCCGATCGTCGCGGGGTCGTGCTGCAGGTTGTCGGACAGCCGCTCGAGGTAGCCGTCGATCGCGATGCGCGCCGGATGCCGCGGGTCGGCCTGCACGGCGGCGACGAACTTGCGCGCCTCGTTGTAAGCGGTGTCGTCGACGAGTCGGTGGGCGATGCCCGGCACCCACGACGGCAGACGCCGTGAGACGAGCCCGGTGAAGGCGGCCTGGTTCGCCTCGAGCCAGGCCGCGATGCTGTCCACGCCGAGGTCGACCGCGCCGTGGTGCGCGCCGGTCTCGATGATGCGCGAGAACCACAGGCCGAGCGGAGGACCCCACTCCGGCGCGATGAGGTGCTCGCGGGCGAGGTCTTCGATGATGCCCTGCACGTCGTCGTCGCTGAGCGCCTCGAGCACGCCCGAGGCCATCACCGAGGCTTCGGCGGCGACCCGTTCGGCGTGCGCCGGCTCGGCGAGCCACTCGCCGAGCTTCGCGGCGACCGCGGTGTTCTCGAGCTTCGTGCGCACGACGTCGCCGCGCAGGAACTCGGTCTCGACGAACTCGCCGAGGGTGCGGCCGATCTCGTCCTTGCGGCTCGGGATGATCGCCGTGTGGGGGATCGGGATCCCGAGCGGATGCCGGAACAGCGCCGTCACCGCGAACCAGTCGGCCAGGGCGCCCACCATGCCGCCTTCGGCCGCCGCGCGCACGTACGCCAGCCACGGGACCTGCTGCTGGAACGCGAACGCGAAGACGAACACGACGGCCATGAAGATCAGGGCGCCGAGCGCGACGCCCTTCATGACGCGCAGCGCGCGCCGACGCTCCTGGTCTGCGGGACTCAGCAGGTCGGTCGGGGTGCGGGCCATGGCGTCATCCTCGCACGCGGATCAGTCGGCGAGCGGACCGAGCCACGCGCTCGCGACGGTCGAGTGCGCCGACTCGGGGTCTGACGGGTGGAAAAGACCCGCCAGCACGTCGCGATACAGGCGGCTCAGCTCGGAGCGCGTGAAGTACGACGATCCGCCCGAGACCAGGATCGCCTCGTCGACGACGGACTTCGCCATCGTGACCGCGCGGTGCTTCAGGCCGCTCAGCAGCGCGAACCATCGCGCGCCGTGGTCGGCCCGAGCGTCGATGTCGCGCGCGAGTGACGAGATCTGCGGCGGCAGCGCGTCGTACGCGAGCGCCATGTCGGCGATCCGCCAGCGGATGTCGGGGTCCTGGCTGTAGGTCTTGCCGGTCTTCTTCGAGGTGCGCGCCTGCGCCGTCGTGACGGCGAGGTCGAGCGCCCGGCGGGCGATGCCGGTGTAGACGGATGCCAGGAGCACCTCGAACACGCTGAAGATGCCGAAGACGAGGGGATCGGGATTCGGTCCCGGGGCGATGCGGCGCACGACGCGATCCGCGGGTGCGACGGCGCCGTGGAGCTCGGTCGTGCGGGACTGCGTTCCCCGCATCCCGAGGGTGTCCCAGTCATCGCGCGTGACGACGGCGTCCGAGCGGGGCACGAAGGCGTAGACCATCTGCGGCGCATCGGCACCCGTGGTGTCGAGGCCGTGGAGCCCGAGCTGTGTCCAGACCGGCGCGAGCGACGTGAAGATCTTCGTGCCGGTGAAGGCATAGCCGCCGTCCGGCTGGGGTGCGGCATCCGTGTCGCTGCCGAACAGCACGAGGTCGTTGCCGGCTTCGCTGATGCCGAAGGCGAAGACCTCGCCCGCGACCGCGCCCTCCTGCACGAACCGCAGGTCGTCGACGCCGCGGTCGGCGAGCACCTTCGCAACGCCCGTCCACACGAGGTGCATGTTGATCGCCAGTGCGGTCGCCGGGGCGGCCGTGGCGAGCCTCTGCTGCAGGACGGATGCCTCCGCGAGGCTCAGACCCGCTCCGCCGAGCGTCTCGGGAACCAGGATCGCGAGGTAGCCCGCGTCCGTCAGCTCGGCGAGGTCGTCGACGGGGAACGTGTTGTCGCGATCATGGACGACCGCGCGGTCGCGGAACCGCTCGAGCAGGTCGTCGGGCAGGATCGCGGCGGGGTCGAACGTCATGGACCCATTCTTCCCGCGCGTCGGGCGGACCGGGTCGGGGT
>JBEVLS010000116.1:0-3485 GCA_040509015.1 Microbacterium sp. | reverse complement strand
ACCGGTCCTTCCTTTTCCCGTGACAACCGAGGAGCACCGATGACGGTGACGATTTCGAAAGCGGATGCGGGCGCCCGCCGCGCCGCGCCGCGCACGCCCAAGCGACGGGGGCGCCGAGACGGCGCGGCGTGGGTGTTCCTCTCGCCCTGGCTCGTCGGGGCGGCGCTCCTCACGATCGGCCCGATGGTGGCCTCGCTCATCCTGTCGTTCACGGACTACGACCTGTTCACGGCACCCGAGTTCATCGGCACGGCGAACTACGAGCGCATGTTCTTCGAGGACCCGCGGTTCTGGAAGTCGGTCGGCGTCACCCTGAACTACGTTCTGGTGGCCGTCCCCCTCAAACTGGCGGTCGCTCTCGGCATCGCCCTGCTGCTCAACCGGCCCCGCAAGGGCCAGGGCTTCTACCGGTCGGCGTTCTACGCGCCGTCGCTCCTCGGCGCCAGCGTCGCCGTGGCGATCGTGTGGCGCACGCTCTTCTCGCAGGACGGCGTCGTCGACAACACGCTGAACGTCTTCGGTCTCGACCTCGGCGGGTGGATCTCCAATCCCTCCCTCGCGCTGTACGTGCTGGTGAGCCTCACCGTGTGGCAGTTCGGCGCGCCGATGGTCATCTTCCTCGCCGGGCTCAAGCAGATCCCGTCGGAGCTCTACGACGCGGCATCCGTCGACGGCGCAGGCAAATGGCGGACGTTCTGGTCGGTCACCTGGCCCCTCCTGTCACCCGTGCTGTTCTTCAACCTCGTGCTCGAGATGATCGGCGCCTTCCAGTCCTTCACCTCGGCCTACGTCGTCAGCGGCGGACGAGGGGGCCCGATCGACTCGACGCTCTTCTTCACCCTCTATCTCTACGACCGCGCGTTCACCGCCTTCGACATGGGCTACGCGTCGGCGATGGCGTGGTTCCTGCTCATCGTCATCGCGATCGTGACGGCTCTGATCTTCCGCAGCTCCCGAAGCTGGGTGCACTACTCAGGAGACGACCGATGAGCGCCCCCGTCGCCGACCAGACCGCCACGCTCGTCACCGGGCGTCCCGTCGAGCGCCGCCCGCGCACGCGCCGCTCGCTCGTCGGATCCGTCGTGTGGCACGTGTTCTGCCTGCTCCTGCTGCTCCTGCTGCTCTATCCGGTGGTGTGGCTGCTCGGCTCGTCGTTCAAGCCGGGCACCGAGATCCTCACCAACCCGACGCCGTTCCCGCAGCAGTTCACGATCGAGAACTATCAGATCGCCGTCCAGGGCGTCGCCGGGCTCAGCCTGTGGCAGCTCCTGGGCAACTCGGTCACGATCTCGGTGCTGACCGTCGTCGGCAACGTGCTGAGCTGCGCCCTCGCGGCGTACGCCTTCGCGCGACTGCGCTTCCGCTTCAAGGGCGCGCTGTTCGCGTTCATGATCTCGACGATCATGCTGCCGATGCACGTCGTGCTCATCCCGCAGTTCATCATCTTCAACGAGCTCGGCATGGTGGGCACGTTCCTGCCCCTCGTCCTGCCGAAGTTCCTCGCCACCGAGGCGTTCTTCGTGTTCCTGATGGTGCAGTTCATCCGGGGTATCCCGCGCGATCTCGACGAAGCCGCGCTCATCGACGGCGCGGGGCCGTACCGCACGTTCTGGTCGGTCATCCTGCCGCTCATGCGCCCCGCGCTGATCACGACGACGATCTTCTCGTTCATCTGGAGCTGGGACGACTTCTTCCCCCAGCTCATCTATCTGAACGACCCGCAGAACTTCACCCTGCAGCTGGGTCTTCGTCTGTTCGTCGACCAGACGAGCGCGTCGGCCTTCGGACCGATGTTCGCGATGAGCGTGCTGGCGCTGCTTCCCGTGGTGATCTTCTTCGCCGTGTTCCAGCGCTACCTCGTCGAGGGCGTGGCGACGTCGGGTCTCAAGGGATGACCGCCGTGACCGATCGGCGCCGTGCTCGCCGCCGCGGACCGAGCCCGCTCGACCCGCACTCGTCGACGTTCCACGCGTTCGCCGACATGCTCTACGCCGGCGTGCTGATCTTCGCTCTCGCGCTTCCCGTGGTGACCTGGTTCGCCGCGCTGAGCGCCGGGGTCGAGGCGCTCCGCGATGCACGGGCGGCCGACCAGCACGTCCGCGCCCGCGCGGTCTGGTCGGCGTTCGTGGACCGCGTGGTGCGGCATCCGGTGTCGCACGTCCTCGTCCCGAGTGCCGTGACCGCGCTCCTCGTCGTCGATGTGGTGCTGCTGCCCTACGTCGCGCCGGGCGAGCTGTGGTCGACGGTCCTGCCGATCGTCCTCGCCGCGGGCCTCGGCGCGATCGCGCTGCGCATCGCGGGCACGTGGCGGCGCGGCGAGGCGCCTCGGGTGCTGCTCGCCCGCTCATGGCAGCGCATGTCGACGGATGCCACGGGCTCGGCGCTGCTCGTGCTGGCCGTCGTCTGCGCGGGGGCCATCGTGGTCATCGCGCCGCTTCTGGCGCTCGTCCTCCCCGGAGGACTCGCCCTCGCCGCCCTCGCCATGGATCGCGACCAAGGAGTCCGCCTGTGATCATCCAAGACACCCGCACGCGACGCGTGATCGTGAACTCGGACGTCAAGAACGAGGCCGACGACCAGTTCGCCGTCGTGCACGCCCTCCTCTCGCCCACCCTCGACATCCGTGGGATCGTCCCGGCCCACTTCGGCACCTCGCGCTCCCAGACCTCGATGCTCGACTCACGCGCCGAGCTCGATCTGCTCATCGAGATGCTCGAGCTGCCCGGCCCTGTGCCGATCGCGAACGGCGGCGCGGCATCCCTCCCCTTCGCGACCGAGCCGGTCGACAGCCCGGGTGCGCGACTGATCATCGACGAGGCGCGACGTGTCGACGCCGGACCCCTCTTCATCGCCTTCCTCGGTCCGCTCACCGACATGGCCAGTGCCCTGCTGCTGGCACCCGACATCGCCGCGACGGACACCACGGTGATCTGGATCGGCGGACCGCCGTACGGCGACCGCGAGTGGACCGGAACGTGGCCCGAGTTCAACCTCCGCAATGACATCGCCGCCGCGAACGTCGTGTTCGGGTCGGGGATCACGATCTGGCAGGTGCCCTCGAACGTCTATCGCCTCGCGAGCGTCGGGTACGCCGAGCTCGAGCGCCGCGTCGAGCCGCACGGGCGACTCGGCGCCTACCTCGCCCAGACGGTGGTCGACTTCAACACGGCGCACCACCGCGTGGCCGTCGAGTCGCGCTCGCTCGGCGACTCACCGGCGATCGCGCTGATGATCGACCCCTGGTGCGCCCAGTTCCGCCGTCAGTCGCCGGTGCGGTTCACCGACACCGGGCACTGTGTGCCGTCGGACGAGGGCGGCGACGTGCTCGTCGTCGAGCAGGTCGACGTGCGCTTCTTCCTCGAGGACATGTTCGCCAAGATCGCGAACTGGGCCGACCGCCGAAGCTGATCCTCAGTCCCCGGCATCCAAGGCGTCGAGCCGCAAGAGCGCGTCGCGCGCCCGGGCCTGACGTTCGGGTTCGGGCT
>JBEVLS010000115.1:0-9486 GCA_040509015.1 Microbacterium sp. | reverse complement strand
GAAGCGGGCGCCGGCACGCGGCTCATGAGCGACGGCGACGTCGCGGGCGGCATCAACGCCGCACGGCACAACGCGCACACCGACATGTGCGTCGGCGTGGGCGGCAGCCCTGAGGGCATCGTCACCGCGTGCGCGATCAAGGCTCTCGGCGGGCACATCCAGGGTCGACTCTGGCCGCGAGACGACGACGAGAAGCAGAAGGGCATCGACGCGGGCCTCAAGCTCGGCGATCACGTCTACGAGGCCGACGATCTCGTGCGCGGCGACAACACGATCTTCGTCGCGACCGGCGTGACCGAGGGGCAGCTCGTGGCGGGTGTGCGTCGTGAGGGCGGATACCTCTACACCGAGAGCGTCGTGCTGCGCGGCAAGTCGGGCACCCTGCGCCGCATCGCGTCGGAGCACCTCGTCTCGAAGTGGCTGTGACACGCGGCATCCCGACTTTCGCGCCCCCGTCTGGCACAATCGGAAGCGGTGTCAGTGACGACATGTCGCTGAAATCCACTCCGAGGAGGCTCTCGATGTCACCCCAGACCGACTCCACGGCTCCGCAGACCGGAGCACTCGCCGTCGTCGCCGATGCGACCGACCCGGCCCGGCGGCCCGACGTCCTGCTGCGCGTGCGGCGCGACGAAGGACACGAAATCAGCGCCTGGTGGATGATCGGCGCTTTCGTGGCCGTCTCGGCTGCCGTGCTGACCCTGCTGAGCTTCGTGCCCGGCGGCGCAGCCTGACGACGCGCCTCAGTCCTCGCGCGAGATCCGGCCCCGCAGGTCCCCGACATCGGCCGCGAGAGCGTCGAGCATCTCGGGCGACGTCAGATGCCGGGGTGCCTTCTCGATGAGGGCGGGTGGTGTGACGGATTCGAGCTTCGTCTCGTCGATCCCGGGGAACTTGCGCGCCGTGACGAGCACCCGAGACTCGAGCGAACCCGCGAAGCGGTTGTAGCTGTCGACGGTGCGCTCGATCGCGCGGCGCAGGTCGTCGGCGTGACCGGCGAGGGCGCCGAGACGCTCGTACAGCTGATTGCCGAGGTCGAACAGCGTGCGCGCCTCTCGTGAGACGTCCTGCTGCGTCCACGTGTAGGCGACGGTCTTCAGCACCGCCCACAGGTTGACGGGGGAGGCCAGCGCCACCCGCTTTCCGAACGCGTAGTCCAGCAGTGACGGATCCTCCTCGAGGGCGGCGGCCAGCAGCGATTCGCTCGGCACGAAGCACACGACGAACTCGGGGCTCGACGGGAGCCCCGCCCAGTAGGTCTTCTTGGCGAGGGCGTCGATGTGCGACCGGACGGCTCGCACGTGCTTGTCGAGCAGCGCGCGCCGCCGGGCGGCCTCGGCCCCCTGCGCGGTGAAGGGGATCGCGCTCGCTTCGAGGTAGGCGTCGAGCGGCACCTTCGCGTCGACGGCGATCGCCTTGTCGCCCGGAAGGCGGATGACCATGTCGGGACGGCCGGCGCCGGCATCCGTCTCGATCGACGTCTGCAGATCGAAGTCGACGTACCTCGTCAGCCCTGCGGCCTCGACGACGCGCCGCAGCTGGGTCTCGCCCCACACGCCT
This sequence comes from Microbacterium sp., assembly GCA_040509015.1. Taxonomy (GTDB): domain Bacteria; phylum Actinomycetota; class Actinomycetes; order Actinomycetales; family Microbacteriaceae; genus Microbacterium. Next base: position 7,926 of record JBEVLS010000115.1, on the reverse strand, counting down.
CGTGTCGCACCCGAGCGCAGGGCGCCGGCGAGCGACTCGGTCGTCGCGCGCAGCGATTCGTCGGACTCGTGCGCGCGACGGAGCTGCTCGGCGACCGCGCCGAACTGCGCATGGCGGTCGCGCTCGAGCTCGTCGACCTTGCTCTGCATCGCGTGCAGGGTCTCTTGCACGGGCGCGAGTGCGCGCAGCACCGTCTGCTCGCGTCGCTCGCGCTCTTCGCGCTGGGCCTGATCGGAACGCGCCTGGCCGGCGAGCTCGCGATAGAGCAGCTGCTGATGGTCGAGCTGCGCCTGGACGCCGTGGCGCGCGGCGTCGGAGGCGGCGAGGCGCGCGCGCAGATCGGACTCGGCGCGAGCGGATCGCGCGGAGGCGCGGGCCAGACCTGCCGCCCATCCCGCGAGCGCGCCGAGCGCGAGGCAGCCGATGACCAGCAGGGAGACGGTGAGTGCGTCCATGGAGACAGGATGCCCCGAGCCTCCGACATCGCGTCGGAGCTCGCCGCGTCAGGCGGCGAAGATCGTCGTCGCCGGCGCCGCGGCGACAGCGATCTGCGACACGCGCACGCTCGCCCCGGTGGCGAGCCCCTCGATGTCATCGGCGCCGACGCGTCGCGCGGCGTCGATCATGACGTGGGCGCAGGCCATGGCGTCCGCCGTCGCGTTGTGGTGCGCGAAATCGGGGAAGCCGGCCTCGGCGGCGACGAAGGGGAGCCGGTAGGACTCCAGCTTGTACACGCTGCGGGCGACCTGCAGGCTGCACGCGTAGCGGTACGGAGGGCAGTCGTCGCCGGTGGCCTCGCAGGCGCGCTTGAGGACGGCCATGTCGAAGCCGGCGTTGTGCGCGACGAGGACATCGGATCCCGCGAAGGCGGCGAGGTGGGTCAGCTGCTCGGTCCAGCCCATTGCCCCGACGACGTCTTCGGCCCGGATGCCGTGGATGCGCGTGTTGAGTTCGAAGAACGCGTCGTGCCCGGCCGGCGGCCGGATCAGCCAGCCCGTCTTGGCGACGATGCGTCCGTCGCGGACCCGCACGAGTCCGACCGCGCAGGCCGATGCGTTGCTGGAGTTCGCGGTCTCGAAGTCGATCGCGGTGAAGTCCAGAGCCACGCTCCCACCCTCGCCCGACGCCCCCGGAGCCGCGGGGAGGCGCGCCGTAGGCTGGACGCATGGCGAGCCGTGACGAGATGTCCACATCGTTCGGAGCCGCGGCCGCGGCGTACGAGTCGGGTCGCCCGGGCTATCCGCTCGAGGCGGTCGAGTGGCTGCTGGTGCCCGCGGGCGAGCATCCGCGCGTCGTCGATGTCGGCGCCGGCACGGGCAAGCTGACCCGCACCGTCGCCCTCGCCGGTGCCGAAGTGGTCGCGATCGATCCCGACTCCGAGATGCTCGCGACCCTCCGGACGAGCGTGCCGGGGATCCCCACGTTCGTCGGCTCCGCGGAGGAGATGCCGTTGCCGCCGGCATCCGTCGACGCCGTCGTGCTCGGGCAGGCGTGGCACTGGGTCGATCCGGATGCCGGGGCGCGCGAGGTGGCGAGGGTTCTCAGGCCCGGCGGAGTGCTCGGGTTGATCTGGAACATCCGCGACGAGAGCGTGCCATGGGTGAAGGCTCTGACGGGGGCGATGCGCGGCAGTCACGCAGAGGAGATGCTCGCCGGCGACGGGGTGCGCATCGGGGAGCCGTTCGGCGTACCGGAGCGCCGCACGTGGGAGTGGTCGCGGACGATCACGCGCACGGCGCTGCTGGACATGGTCGCCTCGCGCAGCTACGTCATCACGTCGTCGCCCGACGAGCGTGCACGGATCCTCGGGGCGGTGGAGCGTCTGTTCGACGACAACCGGCGCGTCGGGGACGACGGCGTCGAGGTGGTGGATCTGCCGTATCGCACGGAGGCGTTCCGCGGCATCCGGCCGTAACGTCGGCCCCGCGTAGACTGGCTTCCTGTGGCTCTCACTATCGGCATCGTCGGCCTGCCCAACGTCGGCAAGTCCACCCTGTTCAACGCTCTGACCAAGAATCAGGTGCTCGCGGCGAACTATCCGTTCGCGACGATCGAGCCGAACATCGGGGTCGTGAACCTGCCCGACCCTCGACTCGAGCAGCTGGCCGAGATCTTCCACTCAGAGCGGATCCTGCCCGCCGCGGTGTCGTTCGTCGACATCGCCGGCATCGTGCGCGGTGCGTCCGAGGGCGAGGGGCTGGGCAACAAGTTCCTCGCGAACATCCGTGAAGCGGATGCCATCGCGCAGGTCGTCCGCGGCTTCACCGACGACGACGTCGTGCACGTCGAGGGCGGCGTCAACCCGAAGAACGACCTCGAGACGATCAATGCCGAGCTGCAGCTCGCCGACCTCGAGACCCTCGAGCGGGCGATCACGCGGTACGAGAAAGAGGTCAAGGGTCGCAAGCTCGACCCTTCCGTGCTCGCGACGGCCGTCGAAGCGCGCGACGCTCTGCAGCGCGGTGAGCTGCTCTCGGCATCCGGCATCGACCTGACCCCCATCAGGGAGCTCGGCCTGCTCACGGCCAAGCCGTTCATCTTCGTCTTCAACGTCGATGAGGCGGTGCTGACGGATGCCGCCGCCAAGGCGACGCTGGAGGCGCTCGTCGCTCCGGCCAAGGCGGTGTTCCTGGACGCCAAGATCGAGTCCGAGCTCATCGACCTCGACCCCGCGGATGCGGCGGAACTGCTCGCGTCGACCGGTCAGGACGAGTCGGGCCTCGACCAGCTCGCCCGCATCGGCTTCGACACGCTCGGGCTGCAGACGTACCTGACGGCGGGTCCCAAGGAATCGCGTGCCTGGACGATCCCCAAGGGATCGAAGGCCCCGCAGGCGGCCGGTGTCATCCACACCGACTTCGAGAAGGGCTTCATCAAGGCTGAGGTGATCTCGTTCGCCGACCTCGTCGAGACGGGTTCGGTCGTCGAAGCGCGCTCGAAGGGCAAGGCCCGGCTCGAGGGCAAGGACTACGTCATGCAGGACGGCGACGTCGTCGAGTTCCGCTTCAACAACTGACGACGTCGGAGGACGAGACCGATGAGCGGGATCAAGCCCGTCATCCGCGAGCTGAGGGAGGCCGTCCTCAGCGGGATGGCGCATGCCCGGGACAAGCTCCATCAGCTCGCCGACAACCTCGACGACCACTTCGGCAACCTCGTCCGCCAGGTGAGAGGGCAGGATGCCTTCGACGCCGACGGTGTCACGCGGCCCTCGCCATCGACCGTTCCCTACGTGCCGACGGCGATCCGCAAGCCGCCGGGGATGAGCGATCAGGACTACTTCGACATCCTGGACGCGAGCGTGCACAACCCGAACGGCCTCGAAGCGATTCTGGGCAAGTTCCGCGTCCCCGGCACCGCCAGCTACATCGACGTCGCGGAAGGCAGGATCCCGCCGGCGACGTATTTCAGCCTCGGCGACGACTGGGGCACGATCGCCGACGCGCACGACCTGACGGACGGCGACATGTTCGACGCCTTCAACGTGCCGTTCCTCGAGCGCGTCATGGCCGAGGGCAAGCCGATCAGCTTCTCTCACAACCCGCTGGACTTCCCGGGAAGCGCGCTCGCCGATGAACTCGACTTCCTGGAGAATCACGGATATCGATTCGATCCGACGACGCTGCAGGCGATTCGGCGATGACGATGAGGAGCGAGAATGCCACACGATGATCTCACCGCGGACGACGTGCTCGACCTGATCGACGCGCACCTTCCGGCCGCGACGCAGGCGCGCAAGCGGTCGGACGCCGAACTCGGGTTCGTGCTGTACGACGCGTTCGCCGTCCGCGGCGCGTACGACGACTACGGCCGCGGCAACTGGGGGTTCAGCATCGCCGTGGGTGGGGACGCGATGGTGTCCAAGGTGCTCGGGCGGAAGCTGACGCTGTGCGGCACCCGAGACGAGGTCAAGGCGGCGCTCGAGGCGATCGACGTCTACGCGCGGTTGCGGCTGGGCTCCGAGTACCTCGCGGCCTACAGCGCCTCGCACGGCCGCTGATCGGTGAGCGGCGAGATCGTCTTCGCCCGTGAGGACCGCTGGCTGCCGAGGGTGGTGCGGGATGGGAGCCGGCTGCGGCTGGAGTTCGCAGGCGGGGCCGACGAGCTCCACAACCCACGGGAGTTCAGCGTTCCGATCGGGGAGGAGCATCTCCAGGTCTTGCGCGAGGACTTCGCGAGGCACCTGATCCTGTCGAGCGCGCTGGATCCGTTGGGACACGCGGCCGGTATCAGCGGTGCCCTCGACGAGGTTGCCGCTGTGGCCCTGCTGGATCCGATCCTGCTCGGTCGTCCCGACGAGGTCGACGCGTTCTTGGCGCGTGCGAAGTGGGAGCGCGGACCGCTCGTGGCCCACGGCGCCGACATCGACCTTCTCGACAGCGGCCGGGTCTTCGATTCGATGAGCGCCGCGACGGAGAGCGCTGATTGGCGCCGAGCCCAGACGAATGATGCCGATCGTCGCCGCGCTCAGCGAGGCGTGGTGCTCTCGCCGCTGGACGCCGCGATCCTGAGGTACACGGGGCAGTACATCCACGGATCCACGTTGCCGCGTCGCGACCCGGACGCCGTCGATCCCGATCTCCTCCCTGCGGTGCTGCGGGTGGTTGGCACAGCGGAGCGGGCCGGCGCGGGACTGACCATCGCACGCGACCCCCGACGCGGCAAGACCGGGACGGACAAGGCCGACTGGCGGCGGATGGAACACGCGGTGCAGTCCGCGCTGAGGGACGCCCACCCGGACCTCGCCGCGGACGCGGTGAACACCGTGAGCTTCCTGCTGTGCTCGGAGGCCGCGCGCCGCGGTCGCAGCGGGCCGTTCGACGTCGAGGCGACGGGGACGGTGCCGCGCGGGCGCGTGCTGACCTTCACCGATGACGCGGAGACCACGCAGAAGTGGCACGGCAGCCAGGTGAGCGACGCCGTCGAGGCATTCTGGCAGTTCGTGGCGGAGCGGTTCTCGGGCAGGAACGAGGTGTTCACTCTCGAGGACGAGACGGTGGGAGACGGCATCCAGATGCACTTCTACGCGTCGTCGATCGCCCGTGTGAAGACGGTGTCGGGTCACGGTGACTCCGCCACATTCCGGGTGGAGTACGGACTCGTCGACGATCTCGCCCACTATCGCCGGGCGGTGCGTGAATACGTCGCGGGAGGGTTCGATGCTCTGCGAGGCGCCACGCGGTGGACGGCGGACCACGACGAGTTCGAAGCGGCGCGGCGACGGCGCCGGGACCGCATAACGTAGAACCTGTCGTCCCCCAGAAAGGCCACATCACATGACCGACATCCAGATTCTCGAGCCCGAAGGTCGAGCGATCCCCTTCATCGTCGAGGGCGAAGGTCCGGTGCCGCTGGTGCTGGTGTCGGAGCGCGGCGAGGACACGCTGGGTGTCGTCGGGCACTACCTCGCGGAAGAAGCGGGATTCCACATCATCCGGATCGGCTACCGGAAGGGCGATCTGTCGATCGCGGACCGCGCATCGGACGTCGTGGCCGTCATCGATCATCTGGGTCTCGACCACACGTGGATCGGCGGCCACGGCTTCGGCGGGACGGTCGCGCGGGCGACGGTCGCGGCGCACCCCGAGCGGGCGAACGGACTGCTGCTGCTCGGCGTCGAAGACCAGGACATCGCTCTGCCCCCGGTCATCCCGGTGCTCATCGTGCAGGCCACCGAGGACGACGTGACTGCCCTGAGCAGCGCGGAGCGCCTGCAGTCGACCGCGCCGGAGCGGGTCAGCATCAAGCCGGTCGACGGTGCGGGTCACCTGTTCCCGCTCACGCACGTCATGGACACCGCGGTGATCATCGAGGAGTACCTCGACTGGGACTGAGCCCGGGTCGACGCCTCTAGAAGGGTGCGTCGTCTGGGCACGGAGGCGGGTCTTCGGGCGCGGCGCTGCCATCGGGCGGAGTGAACTGCACGCCGAGGACTGCTGGGGTGTCGTCGTAGATGCGCCCGAGTGGTGAGGTCCATCGCAGAACCCCGCCCGGGAGCTGTGCCACTTTCCAGGCCGTGAATTGCTTCATGCTGTGGTGGCGCTGGCACAGGTGGGCGAGGTTCGACACGTCTGTCGCCCCGCCGAGGGCGGCGTCGATGGTGTGGTCGACTTCGCAGCGGATGGCGGGGAGGCGGCATCCGGGGAATCTGCAGTGCTGGTCGCGGGCGCGCAGGTAGCGGTCGATGGACGCGTTGCGCTGGTAGGTGTCGACGCACAGAACGGCGCCGGTGACGGGGTGGGTGAGGATGCGCTCCCAGGGGGTGCGTGTTCCGGCGACGAGTTCGCGGGCGGTGTCGGGGTCGATGGGGGAGCGGCCGACGAGATCGACAGGACCGTCTGCGGCGCCGAGGAGCGTGAGCGCGGGGACGACGATCTGCACGGTGCCGCGGATCGCGCCGAGGCGGCCCGGACCATCGTCGGTGCGGGTGGGATCGGCATCGGGAGCGGCGGTGAGGAGCGTGTCGGTGAGGATGTCGAGCCGGAGCTGGTCGGTCGTGCGCGTGTCGGACGCGATGACCCCCGCCCGTGCGGTCGCGTCGTCGGCCGTCGAGTCGGTCAGTGCGACGCGGGCTTGTGCCGCGGCCTGGTTGCGGGCATCCGCGACCGCGCGTGCCTGCTGCGTCAGGCGGTCGTAGATCGCGTCCGCGAGCAGTGACGGCATGGTGGCGTGCAGATCGGCCATCCCGTCGCCGAGCGACACCACCCGCACGGCACGCCCCTCGCAGGCATCGGCGTGCCGCTCCGCGAGCGTGCGCGGGTGGAGTCGCTCGGCGAGGAGCTCGAGTTCGCCTCGCACGCGCCCGGGCGTCTCGGCTTCGCACCGGCGCACCGCATCGGCGTCGAAGACGGCGCGCGCCTCGGGCGGCAGGTGCGCACCGGTGTCGGTGATCACCCGGACGTGCCCGCGAGTGATCGCCCCGCTGGACCACGCCTCGAGCGTCGCGGGGTAGTCCTGTACGAGCGTGGTGGCGTCGCCGATCCGGCGCTGCACGGATCGGTCGGTCAGCCGCATGACTCCGGCGACTTCGGCGGCGATGCCGCGCAGTGCCATGTCGTGGTCTCGGACATTCGCCCGGCTGCGCGCCGCCTGCGCTCGCGCGAGCTCTCCGGCTCGGGCGAGAGCCCGCGTTTGCGCTGCCTCTGCCGCGGCGATCACGGCTTGCGTCTTCTCGATGTCGGCGACGATGTCAGTCAGCGCGGCGGCGTCGCCGTCGGTGAAGCCGATCATCCGATTCGAATGCATGTTCTAATGTTAATGACAGTCGCCGACATCATCCCGAGTTCTCCACAGCCTTCGCATCCGCTCGAACAGACGCCGAACTGCCCTCGCGGCATCCGCCCACGACCGCTACCGTGGCGTCATGCAGACGCGGATCGCAGGAACGACCATGCCCGTGCTGGAGCTCACGCTCGAGCCCGGTGAGCGGATCATCGCGGAGGGCGGCGACGTCTCATGGCTCACCCCGACGCTCGAGATCGAGACCTCGACCGGCTTCGGGTCCGGCGGCAAAGGCGGCTTCATGAGCGGGCTGAAACGGATGGTGGGCGGAGGGCAGCTCTTCCTCACCCAGTACACGGCGTCGAGTGCGGGTGGATTCGTCGCGTTCGCCGCACAGCTGCCCGGAACCATCCGCGAACTGGCGATCGACCCCGCCGATCAGTTCATGGTGCAGTCGGGGTCGTACATGGCGAGCACGCCCGACGTCGAGGTGTCGGTCGGGATGCAGACGAAGCTCGGAGCCGGCATCTTCGGCGGTGCGGGAGTCGTCTTCCAGAAGCTCGCCGGCAACGGCACCGCGTGGGTGCAGCTGGCGGGTGAGATCGTCGAGTACGAACTGAAGGCCGGGGAGTCCCTCCTCATCCACCCCGGGCATCTGGCGCTCTTCCGCGCCGAGATGCAGCTCGAGTTCGCGACGATCAAGGG
>JBEVLS010000114.1:0-7000 GCA_040509015.1 Microbacterium sp. | reverse complement strand
CGGCGATGGCACCCATCGCGGCGGAGCGCGACGTCGCCGTGCGCTGGTTCGGCCGGGGAGCGGATGCCGACGTCCGGGCGTCCGACGTCGCCGTCACGGCATCCGGCACCTCGTGCACCGTCACCGTCGACGGTGAGTCGCTCCCTCTGCGGCTGCGCGTCCTCGGCGAGCACCACGTCATGAACGCCCTCGCGGCTATCGCGGCGGCGACCGCTCTCGGGGTCCCGCTCGCGACGAGCATCGAGCGCCTCGAGACGATCGAGATCGCCGAGCGGTGGCGGATGCAGCCCCTCGGCTCGGACCGCGTGCGCATCATCAACGACGCCTACAACGCCAGTCCCGACTCGATGGCCGCCGCCCTGCGCACCCTCGCGCAGATCACCGCCCCCGACGAGCGGATGGTCGCCGTGCTCGGCGCGATGAGCGAGCTGGGGGAGTACGCGGGCGAAGAGCACGACCGCATCGGCGAGCTCGCCGTGCGGCTGCGCATCCCGCGCATCGTCGTGATCGGGGCAGAGGCCCGCCGCCTGTTCCTCGCCGCCGTCGCCCAGGGCTCGTGGGACGACGAAGCCGTCTTCTTCGCCACCGCGGACGAAGCCTTCGACTATCTCGTCACCGAACTGCGCGACGGCGACCGCGTCCTGGTGAAGTCGTCCAACTCGGCGGGTCTGCGGTTCCTGGGCGATCGTCTGGGAGAATCGTTCTCGTGAGATCCCTCCTGACGGCCGCTGCGATCTCGCTGGCGTTCACGCTGTTCCTCACGCCCGTGTTCCTGCGGCTGTTCCGCAAGTGGGGCTGGGGTCAGGTCATCCGCACCCCCGACAACGTGCACAATCCGAGCCACGGCGAGAAGCGGGGCACGCCCACGATGGGCGGCACGATCTTCATCGTCGGCACCCTCGTCGGCTATCTCGTCGGCACGTACGCCGGCAACAACCCCCCGACCATCTCGGGCTGGCTCGTGGTGTGGATGATGGTCGGCTTCGGGGCGGTCGGGTTCATCGACGACTACATGAAGGTGCGCAGCCAGCGAAGCCTCGGGCTCACGGGCTGGCGCAAGATCGTCGGCCAGATCCTGGTCACCGTGCCGTTCGGCGTCGTCGCGCTCATGCTCCCGAACGCCGCGGGCCAGACGCCCGCATCGGCGTACGTCTCGATCTTCCGCGACGTCCCCTGGCTGGGGTTCATGTCGCTCGGCCTCATCGTCGGCTACGGGGTCTACCTCATCTGGATCACGTTCATCGGCGTCGCCTTCTCGAACAGCGTGAACCTCACGGACGGTCTCGACGGCCTCGCCGCGGGCTCGGGCATCTTCGTCGTCGGCGCCTACAGCCTCATCGCGTTCTGGCAGTTCAACCAGTCCTGCTCGGGAGCCGCACTCTCGGAAGGGCTCGAAGCCGGCTGCTACCAGACGCGCGATCCCTTCGACCTGGCCATCATCTCGGCGTCGTTCGTCGGCGCCCTCGTGGGCTTCCTCTGGTGGAACGCGCCGAAGGCCGAGGTGTTCATGGGCGACGTGGGCTCGATGGCGATCGGCGGCGTCGTCGCCGCCCTCGCGATCCTCACCCGCACCGAGCTCCTCGCCGTGCTGGTCGCCGGCGTCTTCATCATCGGACCCGGATCCGTCATCCTGCAGAGGCTGTACTTCAAGGCGACCCGCGGCAAACGCCTGTTCCTCATGAGCCCCTTCCACCACCATCTCGAGATGCGCGGCTGGTCCGAGATCTCGATCGTGGTGCGCATGTGGATCATCGCCGGAATGCTGGCGGTGTCGGGGATCGGGTTCTTCTACGTCGAATGGCTGGCCACGTCGTGACGTCGGAGCGCATCGCCGGGCTGACGAGCTGGAACGCCGACTGGTCGGGCCTGCGGGTCGCGGTGCTGGGCCTGTCGGTGACCGGGTTCTCGGTCGCCGACACGCTCGCCGAACTCGGCGCCGACGTCCTCGTGGTGACCGAATCGGCCGACGAGGAGTACGCCGGACTCCTCCCGGTCATCGGCGCACGGCTATGGACGGGCGACCTCGACGCGGTCCCCGCCGACCTCGTCGCGTTCGAGCCCGAGGTCGTCATCGCCTCGCCCGGCTTCGCCCCGACGCATCCCGTCGTCGCGTGGGCGCAGGCGTCGGGCATCGCCCTGTGGGGCGACGTCGAGCTCGCCTGGCGGGTGCGCGACAAGGTCCTCCGTGCGGACGGCAGCCCCGCCGAGTGGATCTTCATCACGGGCACGAACGGCAAGACGACGACGACGCGGCTCACCGCGACGATGCTCGCCGCGGGCGGACTGCGTGCCGCGCCCGTCGGCAACATCGGCACGCCGGTGCTCGACGCCGTGCGCGATCCCGCGGGATTCGACGCCCTCGTGGTCGAGCTGTCGAGCCACCAGCTCTGGTACCTCGGTCTGCAGTCGGCGGTCTCGCCGTACGCGGCGGTGTGCCTCAACCTCGCCGACGACCACCTCGAGTGGCACGGCTCGGCGCAGGCCTACCGGGACGCCAAGGCGCACGTCTACGACAACACGCGCGTGGCGTGCGTCTACAACAAGTCGGATGCCGCGACGCGGCTGATGGTCGAAGAGGCCGAGGTCGTCGACGGCGCCCGCGCCATCGGCTTCGACCTGGGCGTGCCCGGACCGAGCGACGTCGGACTCGTCGACGGCATCCTGGTCGACCGGGCCTTTCTCGAGGACCGACGCACGACCGCGCTCGAGCTGACGACGCTCGCCAACCTCGCCGAGCTCGGACTCGCCGCCCCGCACGTCGTGTCGAACATCCTCGCCGCGGCGGCGCTCGCGCGCTCGCTCGACGTCGAGCCCGCCACGATCCGCGAAGCGCTGCAGGGCTTCCGTCTCGACCCGCACCGCATCGAGGTCGTCGCCGTCGCAGACGGCGTCTCGTGGGTCGACGACTCCAAGGCGACGAATCCGCACGCCGCGGCATCGTCGCTCGCGGCGTACCCCGGTGCCGTCTGGGTCGTCGGAGGTCTGCTCAAGGGCGTCGACATCTCGGACCTCGTCGCGACCCGCGGTGCGAGCGCGAAAGCGGCGATCGTCATCGGCGTGGAGCGGGAGGCGGTCGTCGGGGCGTTCTCACGACACGCGCCCGCGGTGCCGGTGTTCGAGGTCGACGACACCGAGACTGAAGACGTCATGGCGCAGGTCGTCGAACTGGCTGCGGAAGTCGCCCGTGACGGGGACGTGGTTCTGCTCGCCCCCGCGGCGGCATCCTTCGATCAGTTCGCCTCGTACGCCGACCGCGGCCGGCGCTTCGCCGAGGCCGTGAGGAACAGGCTCGGGAAGGGGACCGATGGCGGACACGACATCGACCAGGCCCCGACCGACGGACGCTGAGTCGAAGCCCAGGCGGGGCCTCGCCGCCCGCGTATCGCTGGGGCGCGTGTTCGCGCCCGTGCCGAGCGAGTTCCTCCTGATCTCGTCGACCGCGCTGCTGCTGACCGTCTTCGGTCTCGTGATGGTGCTGTCGGCCACGTCGGCGACCTCGACCGCCGGCGGCGCCTCGCCGTTCGACGACATGATCAAGCAGGGCGTGTTCGCCGTCATCGGCGTGCCGCTCATGTTCGTCGCCTCGCGCTTCCCCATCTCGTTCTGGAAGCGCATCGCCTGGCCGGGCCTCATCGTGGCGACGATCTTCCAGCTGCTCGTCTTCATCCCGGGCATCGGCATCGAGGCGCACGGAAACCGCAACTGGGCGCAGATCGCCGGGTTCCAGTTCCAGCCCGCCGAGTTCCTCAAGCTGACCCTGGCCCTGTGGCTCGGCTACGTCCTGTTCCGCAAGCAGACCCTCCTCGCCTCGTGGAAGCACGTCGCCATCCCGATCGTGCCGGTGTCGATGCTCGTCATCGCCACGGTCCTCGCCGGCGGCGACCTGGGCACCGCGATGGTGCTGGTGCTCATCGCGCTCGGCGCGCTGTTCTTCTCGGGCGTGAAACTGCGCATCTTCGTGCTGCCGGTGATCCTCGGTGCGCTGGTCGTGGCGGTGTTCGCGATCACGAGCCCCAACCGCATGGCGCGCATCATGAGCCTGTTCAACTCGAACTGCCTCGACGACTACCTGACCACGTGCTACCAGCCGCTGCACGGCGTGTGGGCCCTGGCCGGCGGCGGGATCTTCGGGCTCGGGCTCGGCAACTCCCGCGAGAAGTACGACTGGCTCCCCGCCGCGGCGAACGACTACATCTTCGCGATCGTCGGCGAGGAGCTCGGGCTCATCGGCTGCATCGTGGTCCTCGCCCTCTTCGCCCTGTTCGCCGTCGGCGCGTTCCACGTCATCCGCAAGACCAACGACCCGTTCGTGCGGATCGCCTCCGGTGCGATCACCGTCTGGATCGTCGGTCAGGCGCTCATCAACGTGGGCGTCGTGCTGCGCGTCTTCCCCGTGCTGGGCGTGCCGCTGCCGTTCATGTCGCAGGGCGGCACGTCGCTGCTGTCCGTGCTCGTGGCGTGCGGTGTTCTGCTGTCGTTCGCCCGATCGCTGCCCACCCAGGGTGCGGCCGTCGCGCCACGGGCCTCGACGGCCGCGCGTGCGAAGATCTCCAGGTGAGTTCTTCCCCGCATCCCCGCACGTACCTGCTCGCCGGGGGAGGCACCGCGGGGCACGTCAACCCGCTGCTCGCGGTGGCCGACGCGCTGCGCGCACGCGAGCCCGACGCCGAGATCCTCGTCCTCGGCACGCGTGAGGGCCTCGAGGCGCGACTCGTGCCCGAGCGCGGGTACGAGCTGCTGTTCGTCGAGAAGCTGCCGTTCCCGCGGCGCCCGAATCGGGCCGCCGCAGCCTTCCCCGCCCGCTACCGACGGGCCGTCGCGGACGTGCGCTCGATCCTTCGCACTCGGGGCGTCGATGTCGTGGTCGGCTTCGGGGGGTACGCCGCGGCGCCCGCCTACAGCGCCGCGCGCCGCGAGCGGATTCCCGTCGTCGTCCACGAGGCCAACGCCAAGCCGGGTCTGGCGAACGTCCTCGGCGCCCGTTCCGCGGCATCCGTGGGCGTCGCCTTCGAGGGCACCCCGCTCAAGGGGGGCCGCGTCGTCGGCATGCCCCTGCGGCGCGAGGTCGTCGACCTGGACCGCGCCGCCGTCCGCGCCGAGGCCGCCGCCTCCTTCGGGCTCGACCCCGCGCGCCCGATACTGCTGGTGTTCGGCGGCTCGCTCGGCGCGGCCCGCCTGAACGCCGCGTTCGGCGAGGCATGGCGGAGCGTTCTCGACGCGGGCTGGCAGCTGATCCACGTGACGGGCGAGCGTTCCGAGCTCGCCGACCCCAGTGCGGACGGTTACGCGCTGCGCCGCTACGTCGACCGGATGGACCTCGCCTTCGCGGCGGCCGACCTCATCGTCTCACGCGCGGGCGCGGCGACCGTGAGCGAGATCAGCGCGCTGGGCATCCCCGCCGTCTACGTGCCGTACGCCGTCGGCAACGGCGAGCAGGCGCTCAATGCGGCGTCGGCCGTCCGCGCCGGCGCCGCCCGGCTCATCGCCGACGCGGACTTCACGGCGGAGCGCGTCCGCACCGACATCGTCCCGCTTCTGGCGGACGACGCCGCGCGGCGGTCGATGGCGGATGCCGCGGGTCGGGTCGGCGAACGCCGGGGCGCGGAGAACGTGGTCGGGCTCATCGACGAGGCCCTCGCGGGCTGACGACCCGCCCAGCGCGCCGGGTCCGCGGCATCCTGGCCCCGACTTAGGATCGAGAGGTCATGATCAGACCAGACCTGAGCCTTCCGCTTCCCGAGCACATCGAGTCGGCGCACTTCATCGGCATCGGCGGCTCCGGCATGTCGGGACTCGCGCGCATGTTCCTGGAGCGCGGCATCCGCGTGTCAGGGTCCGATCGCGCCGACAGCCCGGGGCTGCGCCGGCTCGCGGAGCTCGGAGCGACGGTGCACGTCGGACATGATGCCGCGCACCTGGCCGACGACGTCGACACGGTCGTGCACACGGGCGCGATCTGGCCGCAGAACCCCGAGTTCCTGCTCGCCAAGGAGCGCGGTCTGCACGTCATCCACCGCTCACAGGCGCTGCACTGGCTGATCGGCGGGCGCCGCCTCGTGTCGGTCGCCGGAGCGCACGGCAAGACGACGTCGACCGGCATGATCGTGACGGCCCTGCAAGCGGCCGGCGACGATCCGACATTCGTCAACGGCGGCGTGATCGCCCAGCTCGGCGTCTCGAGCGGCATCGGCGCGGACGAGCTGTTCGTGATCGAGGCCGACGAGTCCGACGGCACCTTCCTGCTCTACGACACGTCGATCGCCCTCATCACGAACGTCGACCCCGACCACCTCGACCACTGGGGTTCGCGCGAGGCGTTCGACGCCGCGTTCGCGGAGTTCGCGAACAAGGCGCGCGAGGCCGTCGTCATCTCGTCCGACGATCCCGGCGCGGTCGCGGTGCGCGCGCGCATCGATCATCCCCGCGTCGTCACCTTCGGCACGGCCGAGGACGCCGACGTGCGGGTGTCCGACATCGTGACCGACGGACCGGTGTCGTTCTCGGTGCGACACGCGGATGCCACCGCCGACGTGCAGCTGCTGGTCCCCGGCGCGCACAACGCCGTCAACGCCGCCGGCGCCGTGGCGGTGCTGCTGTCGCTCGGCTACGGTCTCGACGCCGCGGCGCGCGCCGTCGAGGGATTCGCCGGCACGGCCCGTCGTTTCGAGCTGCACGGCGTCACCCGCGGAGTGAGCGTCTTCGACGACTACGCGCACCACCCCACCGAGGTGGCCGCCGCGCTGGCGGCCGCGCGCACGGTGGTCGGCGAGGGGCGCATCATCGCCCTGCATCAGCCGCACACGTACTCGCGCACGCAGGCGATGTTCCAGGAGTTCGCGGACGTGCTCGAGTCGCACGCCGACCACACGGTCGTCCTCGATGTGTACGGCGCTCGCGAAGACCCGGTGCCCGGCGTCACCGGACTGCTCGTGAGCGACGCGTTCGCCGACCCCGGCCACGTCCACTTCGTCGCGGACTGGCAGGCCGCCGCCGACTACAC
>JBEVLS010000113.1:0-4277 GCA_040509015.1 Microbacterium sp. | reverse complement strand
CCGGCCGATCGGCCGGGGTTCTCGTGCGTGAGGCGGATGCCGCGCTCAGCGTTTGGCGTCGTCCGCCCGGCGGACGAGAGCCCATGCGGCGGGCACGAGCAGCGCGGCGAAGGCGGCCTTGATGAGGCCGGGGACGATGAAGGGCAGCACGCCGGCATCCAGGATCGAGGCCACCGTGACGTCCGCGCCGACGACCGTCGCGAGGATCAGCGCCATGTAGGGGACGCCCACCAGGAACGGGACCACGCTCGCCGCGACGAAGCCGACGAATGCGAGCCACGGCTTGCGATCCCACGCGCGCTCGGCGAACCATCCGGCGATGAACGCCGCGGGGATGAAGCCGAGGATGAACCCGAACGAGGGCGACAGGACGTAGGCGGGACCCGCGACGGGTCCGGCGAAGATCGGCAGACCCGCGAGGCCGACGAGCATGTAGGTCGTCAGGGCGGCGGCACCGCGGCGGGCGCCGAGCGCGGCGCCGACGACGATGACGCCGAGCGTCTGGCCGGTGATCGGGATCGGTCCGATGAAGAACGAGACTTTCGCGAGCAGGGCGACCAGGGCGACACCCGACAGGACCAGGGCGGCGTCCACCGCGAACGCGCGGGCGCGCGTCTGCGGGCGGCCGAGGACATCGGCGAGGACGGGGCGGCGGCCGGTGGCGGCGATCGAGGACATGGGACTCCTTCGGCGTCGTGCGCGGACGATCGCCGGGCGGCGGCATCCGAGACCCAGCCTAGGGGCGCGGAGGACTCGGTTCTTGGACGCCGTCCATCGATGACGCGCCCGATCGCTGTGGGATACCCACAGGCTCGTCCGCGAGCCGGTCGGCGCAGGGCCGGTAGACTGGGGGACTGGCCGCTCGGCCGCCATCCCTCTCCACCCTCAAGAACGGACGTCCGCTGTGCTCGCCGTGCACGATCTCGAGATCCGCGTCGGCGCGCGCGTGCTCATGTCGGATGTCTCGTTCCGCGTCTCTCCGGGCGACAAGGTCGGTCTGGTCGGTCGCAACGGCGCGGGCAAGACGACGTTGACGAAGGTGCTGGCCGGCGATCTGCTGCCGGCGGACGGCCGGGTGGACCGCACCGGCGAGCTCGGCTACCTTCCGCAGGACCCGCGTTCAGGCGACCCGACCATGCTCGCTCGCACCCGCATCCTCGATGCGCGCGGACTCGGGACGCTCGCGATCGAGATGCAGGATGCAGCGCTGGCGATGGCCGACGACGACGAGAAGGTCGCCGCCAAGGCCATGAAGCGCTACGCGCACCTCACCGAGCGCTTCGAGGCCCTCGGCGGCTACACGGCCGAAGCCGAGGCGGCCACGATCTCGCACAACCTGTCGCTTCCCGACCGCCTGCTGGATCAGCCGCTCAGCACTCTCTCGGGTGGGCAGCGCCGTCGCATCGAGCTCGCTCGCATCCTCTTCTCGGATGCCGACTCGATGATCCTCGATGAGCCGACCAACCACCTCGACGCCGACAGCGTCGTGTGGCTGCGCGAGTTCCTCAAGAACTACAAGGGCGGCCTGATCGTCATCAGCCACGACGTGGAACTCGTCGGCGAGACGGTCAACCGCGTGTTCTACCTCGACGCGAACCGCCAGGTCATCGACGTCTACAACATGAACTGGAAGAACTACCTCCGCCAGCGCGTCGCCGACGAGGAACGCCGCAAGAAGGAGCGCGTCAACGTCGAGAAGAAGGCGACTCAGCTGCAGCTGCAGGCCGCCCGCTTCGGCGCGAAGGCGTCGAAGGCGGCGGCAGCCCACCAGATGGTCGCCCGTGCCGAGAAGATGCTGTCGGGGCTCGACGACGTCCGTCAGGACGAGCGCGTCGCGAAGCTGCGGTTCCCGAAGCCGGCTCCCTGCGGCAAGACGCCGCTCATGGCGAGCGGTCTGTCCAAGTCGTACGGCTCATTGGAGATCTTCACCGACGTCGACCTCGCGATCGACCGCGGCTCGAAGGTCGTCATCCTCGGCTTCAACGGGGCCGGCAAGACGACGCTGCTCCGGATCCTCGCGGGCGTCGACCAGCCCGACACCGGTCAGCTCGAGCCCGGCCACGGCCTCAAGATCGGCTACTACGCGCAGGAGCACGAGAACCTCGACGTCGGACGATCCGTGCTCGAGAACATGATGTCGGCGGCGCCCGACATCACGGCGACCGAGGCGCGCAAGGTGCTCGGTTCGTTCCTGTTCACGGGAGACGACGTGCTCAAGCCCGCCGGTGTGCTCTCGGGTGGCGAGAAGACGCGCCTGTCGCTGGCGACCCTCGTCGTCTCGTCGGCGAACATGCTGCTGCTGGACGAGCCGACGAACAACCTCGACCCGGCCTCGCGCGAAGAGATCCTCGGCGCGCTCTCGCACTATGAAGGAGCCGTCGTCCTCGTCTCGCACGACGAGGGCGCCGTCGAGGCTCTGAACCCCGAGCGCGTCCTGATCCTGCCCGACGGCGTCGAGGACATCTGGGGTCGCGACTACGCCGACCTGGTCAGCCTGGCCTGATCGGCGGGGCCCCTGCTCAGCGCCTGGCGGCGTCGAGGAGGGCGTCCTCGTCTTCGGCGTCGCGGTCCCGGCGGCGAGCGGATGCCGCCGGCCGGCGCGGCGCGGAATCCTGCCCCCGCTCGTCTTCGGCGTCCTCGCGTCGGGCCCTGATCTCGGTGCGGATCACATAGCCGATGAAGATGAAGCCCATGATCGCGAACAGAATCCACTGGATCGCGTACGACAGATGTGGGCCGGGATCCTCGGTGGGGGAGTCCAGCGCGCTCGGAACGGTCGCGGGTGCGGGGTCCTCGGTCATCATGATGGCGTAGACGTCGGGCACGAGCGCAGCCGCGGTGTCGCCCGACACGGACTCGCCCACGGCGGCGACGGCGATCGTCGGCACCTGGCCCTCCGGGGCGGAACGGCCCGAGGTCGGCAGCGCCTCGTCCGGCCGCAGTCGTGCGGTCACCGTCACCTCGCCCGCGGGGGCGGCGGGTACGGCGTCGGGCTCGGGCTGATCCTGCCCCGGACGCACCCATCCGCGATCGACCACGACGACCCGCCCGTCGTCCAGGCGGAGCGGGACGAGCACCTCGAACGCGGACGTGCCGCCGTGAGGGCGATTGCGGGCGAGGAGCTGCTCGTCTGCGAGGTACTCGCCGCGGAGCACCACGGGGCGCCACTCGTCCGTCGCGGCGAAGTCGGAGCCGCTCGGGATCAGTTCTGCGATGTCGACGGCCGGCGCGTCGTAGTTGGCCTCGACGAGCGCGAGCTGCCCCGCGCGTTCGGCGTTGCGGGCGAACTGCCAGTTCGACAGGAACGCGCACGCGACGGCGAACACGACCGCGACGGCGAAGTAGCCCGCCCAGCGCGCAGCGGTGGACGACCTGGTCACGAGGCGACCTCGAGCGCGCTCACGTCGAGGGGGAAGCTGCGGGCGGAGAGGAATTCCCGCAGGTAGCCGACGTGGTCGTCGCAGGCGACCCACGTCTTGCGCCGGTCGCCGGTGTGGATTCTGGGGTTGCGCCAATCGATCCGCCACGAAGCGGCATCGCGGCACCCCGCGCGCGAGCAGGTCGCGGGCGCATCGTCCTCGATCATGCCTCGTCGCTCCGCGGAGGCTCGACGATCCTCGTCTCGTGCACCTGGATCACCGTCGGCGTGGACTCGGGCCGAGGGGAGGGCTTCTCCGTCACGGCGTATTCGGGATGCTCGGGCTCCGGTTCGTGCACGTCCTCGCCCACGTTCGCCAGGACGACCGCGACGTAGGGGAGGAAGATGGCCGCCAGACCGAACACGGCGGTGTACCACCCGTACGGCATGATCACGACCATCAGCACGAAGCACGCGATGCGGATGCCCATCATGAGCAGGTAGTTCTTCGAGCGTCGCGCAGCGTCGGCCTCCGGCGATGTCCGGAGGGACGTCGCCGAAGGCCGAGCGGGCGTGTGCTTCACGGTTCCCAGCGTACGCCGGTCACCGCGGTCCGGGTCAGCGGTAGCTGCTGTTGTAGGACGCGGCGATCGCGATTCCGATGAAGATCGCGAAGATGATGACGAGCGCGAGTCCGACCCACCCGACGATGACACCGGCCAGGGCCATGCCGCGGCCCTTCTCGCCCGTGCGCGCGATCTGCTTCAGCGAGATGTGGCCCATGATGACGCCGGCGAGCGAGCCGACGAACGGCAGGATCCAGATGAACCCGACGATGCTCGCGATCATCGAGATGATCGCGAGGACGTTCGTCTTGACCTGCCCGTAGCCGTACGCGGGCGCCCCGTATGCCGCGGGT
>JBEVLS010000112.1:0-12767 GCA_040509015.1 Microbacterium sp. | reverse complement strand
CGCGCGTCCCGCCGCGCCGCCTGCGCCGGCCGTGCCGGCGCAGGACAGCGAGGTGACGAGGATCAGCGTCCCCGGGCATCGGCTGGTGTTCACCTGGGACGACGGCACGCGCGTGTCGGTGTCGGGGCGGACGATCTTCGGGCGCAATCCCGCCCCCGAGGACGGCGCCGTCGTCGTGCAGGTGCGCGACGAGACCCTGTCGATCTCCAAGACGCACTTCGAGGCGGCGGGCGAGCCGTCCGGCGGCTGGATCCTGGACCGCCACTCCACCAACGGCATGACGCTCATCCGCGAGGGACGACGCATCGCGTGTCCCGCGGGGCAGCGCGTGCCGGTGCGGCTCGGCGACGCGATCGAGATCGGCGACCGCATCGTCACGATCGGAGGATACGCATGAGGCCTGCGCTGATCGTGTCGACCGGATCGGCGACGCATCCGGGACTCCGGCGCGCGCTGAACGAGGACGCGTACCTCGCGACCGCACCGGTGTTCGTCGTGGCCGACGGCATGGGCGGGCACCAGGCCGGTGAGAGGGCGAGCGCGGCGGTCATCGCGGAGTTCTCGAGTTCGATCGGGCGCGCATCGCTCGAACTCGACGACGTCCGCCTCGCGCTCTCGCGCGCACGCACCACCGTCGAGGGGCTGACCACGACGGGCACGGGCCGCGCGGGCACGACGCTGAGCGGCGTCGTCATCGCCTCGGTCGACGGCATGGGCTACTGGCTGGCGGTCAACATCGGCGACTCGCGCACCTATCGCCTCGCCGACGGCGAGCTCGAGCAGATCAGCGTCGACCACTCCGTCGTCCAGGAGCTGATCGAGGCCGGCGAGCTCACCGTGGAGGACGCCGCCACCGACCGGCGCCGGAACATCATCACCCGCGCGATCGGCGCCAGCAGCACGGGCGACGCCGACTACTGGCTGTTCCCGGCCGAGCTGGGCGATCGCATCATGGTGTGCTCCGACGGACTGACGTCGGAAGTGTCGGATGCCCGCATCCTCGAGGTGCTGCGTGACACCGCCGACCCGCAGAAGGCCGCGGACGTGCTGGTCGAGGAGGCCGTGGACGCCGGCGGCAGAGACAACATCACCGTCGTGATCGTGGATGCCGTCTCGGTCGCCGCGCGGCCGGGAACGCTCCTCGAGACGGACTCGGACATCGACATGGACACGCGTCCGCGCGAAGCCGCAGCAGGAGGGGTTCACTGATGCAGACGATCTACCGGCCGGGGAACTGGTACCTCATCGCGCTCCCCGGTGCGCTGGTGGCGCTGCCGCCCGCCGTGTCTGCAGACCTCGTGACACGGCTCTGGGAACGGCTGCGCGAACAGCAGTCGTTCGCGACCGTGGTCGACGTCCTCGCGTCGCAGGCGGGCGGGGCCGTGGCGTCGCTGCCGTCCTTCGCCGCTGCGGTCGTCGAAGGGACCGGAGTGCGCATCGCGTTGCGGGGCGGGGCGACGGCACACGTGGACACGGCGTCGGGGACGCAGGACTTCTCGGGCGCCGACGTCACGACGTGGAGCGAGCGGTTCGTGGGCGGCGCATCCCACGTGGAGCTGATGCTCGATTCGGCCGACGGAGACGTCGTGCTCCCCGTGCAGAGCGGGGTCGTCCGCGCCGCGACCGTGACCGCCGAGCTCGAGTCGGGCGACGATCCCGTCGCCGCGCCGTCGATCGCGGAGCCTTCCCGACCGATCGAGGAGCCTGCACCGCTCCCGCCGGCTCCCGAGGCGATCGCGGAGCCTGCGCCGCTTCCCCCGGGCCCCGTGCCGATCGCGGAGCCCGAGCCGAGCGTGATCGCCGAGCCCGAGCCGGGCGTGATCGCCGAGCCCGAGCCGGTCGCGGAGCCCGCACCGAGCGTTATCGCGGAAGCGCAGCCGACCGGCGACGCAGATCAGGTCGACGGAGCCACCCTCGCGCCGACGGACGTGACGCTGGCCCCTTCGAGCGAGACGGTCGACGACCTCTGGGGCGCCACCGTGATCTCGGCGCGCAAGGCCGACACCGGTGCGGATGCGCCGTCCCCGCCGGCCGTGGAGGCCGAGGATCTGGGCGATCATGACGGCGCGACGATCTCCCTGGCCGAACTGCGCGCGCAGCGCCGCGATGCCGCTCCCTCCGCCGACGTCCCGACCGCGGCGATGCCGGCGGCGTCCGCTCCCGTGGGTCGCGTGCGCGTGTCCACCGGACAGGTCGTCGCGCTCGATCGCACGGTGATCATCGGGCGACGGCCACGATCGACTCGGGCCAGCGGCGCGAACCTGCCGCACTTGATCGCGGTGGACAGCCCGCAGCAGGACATCTCGCGCAGCCACCTCGAGATCCGTCCGGAGGGCGACACCGTGGTGGTCATCGATCTGCACACGACGAACGGCTCGACGCTGCTGCGCACCGGCGCGGACCCGATGCGTCTCCACCCCGGCGAGCAGACGCTCGTGCTGTCCGGAGACGTCATCGACCTCGGCGACGGCGTGAAGGTCTCGTTCGAGGACCTCCCGTGAGTCGTCCCCCCTCCGCGCCGCCCCAGCTTCCGGGTTTCACCTACCTCGAGCCGCTGGGTACGGGCGGGTTCGCCGACGTCTTCCTCTACGAGCAGCAGATGCCGCGTCGTCAGGTCGCGGTCAAGGTGCTTCTCGCCGACCGCATCTCCAGCGGTGCCGCCCAGGAGTTCGCCGACGAGGCGAACGTCATGGCGATGCTGTCGACGCATCCCGCCATCGTCACGATCTATCAGGCAGGCGTCGCCGGCGACGGTCGCCCCTATCTCGTGATGGAGTACTGCCCGCGGCCGAACCTCCAGGTGCGCTCGCGCAACGAGACGTTCTCGATCGCGGAGGCGCTGCGCGTGGGTGTGCAGGTCGCCGGAGCGGTCGAGACCGCGCACCGGGCAGGGGTCCTGCACCGTGACATCAAACCGGCCAACATCCTGGTCACGGCCTACAACCGTCCGGCACTGACCGACTTCGGCATCGCTTCGACGACCGGCGCCACCGGTGAGGCATCCGGCATGTCGATCCCGTGGTCGCCGCCGGAGTCGTTCGCCGAGCCGCCCAGGAGCGGGCCGCGCACCGACGTGTGGGCGCTGGGCGCGACGCTCTACACACTCCTGGCCGGGCGATCGCCGTTCGAGCGCCCGGGGGAGCGCAATTCGAGCGCCGACCTGATCGAGCGGATCGAGCGCGCCGCCCTGACGTCGCTGGGCCGCCCCGACTCCCCGGAGAGCCTGCAGCGCGTGCTCGAACGGGCGATGGCGAAGAATCCGGATGATCGCTATCCGAGCGCGGTCGCGTTCGCGCGGGCGCTGCAGAAGGTGCAGATCGAGCTGTCGCACTCGGTGACCCCCATCGACATCGTCGACGAGCACCCGCCGGCGGACGAACGCGAAGACGACGGCGACGGTCTCACCCGCGTCCGGGAGATCGTCAGCATCGATCCGGATGCCGTCTCCTTCACCCGTCCGTCGGCCACCACCCAGCCCAAGGGCGCGCTGCCCGCGCTGCCCGAGGTGCCGAGCTTCGATCCGCCCGGCCGGGACGAGCCCGTCGACGAGGCCACTCAGATGCGCGTGCCGACCGCCGCGCCGTCGGCCGACGACCGCACGATCGTCCGCCCGCCGATGGTGGTCGCGCCGCACGCCTCGCCGGCCGCGGCGCCCGCTGCCGCACCCGCGTTCACCGGCCCCACCGCGCCGAGCGCCGCGGAGGGCGCCGCGTCGCCTCCCCGCCGAAGCCGGAGAGGGCTGTGGATCGCCCTCTCGGCCGCTGCCGCCGTCATCGTCGTGGTGGGGGCGGTCGTCGGTCTGAACGTCCTGGTCTCGGGGATCCAGACGCCCCCCGAGGCGACGGAGTCCGCCGACCCGCAGGATGTCGTGTCCGACTTCGTGCCGAAGGTGGTGGACCTCAGCGGCAGCCGCCAGGGTGAGCAGATCGTCTTCACCTGGGTGAACCGCGACCCGCAGGAGGGCGACACCTTCATCTGGAACGTCGTCGACGTCTCCGGTCAGGTCGATCCGCAGCAGTCCGCGGACGCCGTGGCGCAGATCCCCGGCACGGCCGGCACCGTCTGCATCGACGTGATGCTCCGCCGCGAGGACGGGCGGGTCTCCGAGCCCGTGCGGGAGTGCGTCGACTGATGATCTGGGAGATCGACGAGCAGAAGCCCTCGGTGGAGGGGCTCGATGCGCGGGGCAACCCGGATCCGGCGTACGCCGCGGCGCTCGGCCTTCTGCGCGCGCCCTTCGGGCGACGGGCGCTGGCTGCGACCATCGACGTGGCGATCTGGGTGGTCCTCCTCCTGCCGTTGGCGATCGGGGCGACGCCCCTGCTGCTCAAGCTCGCGACCGGGGCGATCTCGCCGTACGGATTCGTGAATCACCCCGACTTCGTGCTGGCCGTGATCATGGCCGCCGCCTCGACCCTGTTCGGCCTCGTGTATCTGGTCGTGCAGCTGATCCTGCACGGCGTCAAGGGCATGACGATCGGCAAGGCCATCACGGGCATCCGCAGCGTGAACGTGCGCACGCTGTCGCGCCCGCGCGTGGGTGCGGTCCTGCTGCGCTTCCTCATCGTGGTCGCCGCCGGCGTGGTGCCGGTGTTCGGGCCCGCGATCATCCTCATCTCGCCCACCTTCGACCCCGAGGGTCGAGGGCGGGGGCTGCACGACAAGGCGACCGGGGTCTGGCTCGTCGACGTGCGGAGGGGACTGAACCCGTACGACGAGAAGCGGATGCGCGTGGCGCGCAAGATGGTCAAGGCCGAGCCCAACCTCGCGCGCACAGCCCTTCCCTCGCTCGCCACCCCCGTCGATCCGACGGCCGAGCCTCAGTACCGCCCGGGCAGCCGGGTCAGCGCGGGCGTTCTCGGCGTCGCTCGACCGCACGATCCCCACGAGCGTCCGGCGGTCGGCCTGTCGCTCGCGACCCCGACGACGCCGCAGACGCCGGCGGAGGCGGGCAAGCCCGTGCTCGGCGGCTATCGAACGCCCGAAGCGGACAAGCCGGACGTCGACAGGCCCGCCGCACCCGTCGTCCCCGTCACCCCTCCGGTGGTCGCCGCCCCGACACCGGAACCGCAGCAGCTGACGTCCGCCGAGCCTGCCGCACCCCGCCCCGAGCCCGTGCGCCCCGAGCCGGTGCGCCTCGAGCCCGTGCGCCTCGAGCCGGTGCGCCGCGAGCGGGTGCGCCCCGAGCCCGTGCAGCCCGACGCGCCCCGGTCCGAGCCGGTGGCCCGCTTCGGCCTGCGCCTCGACACGGGTGAGAGCATCCCGATCCTGGAGCCGGTTCTGCTCGGACGCAATCCGGATGCCGCAGATCGTCCCGGCGCGCGCGCCATCGCGCTCGCCGACGACAGCAGGTCGCTCTCCAAGACCCACATGCTCGTCCGACCGGTCGACGGGGGACTCGAGATCGAGGACTGCCACTCCACGAACGGCTCCGGCCTGATCCGCGGAGGCACCGAGTACGCGGTGTCGGCCGGCTCGCCGGTGCACGCGACGGACGGCGACATGATCCGGCTCGGTGACCGCGTCGCGGCCGTAGTCCGCGTGTGATCGAGCGTGAACGAGTGATGACGATCGCTGGCGCGTCCAGCACGACCGGAGGAGACCAGTGAGGCTCAAGCTGACGATGCGACGACAGACGGGTGACCCCGTCGACATCGTCATCACGACGGACTCGACCGCGACTGCGGGCGACGTCGCGCGTCACATCGCCGCAGCGGACCCGACCCGGTCGATCCCCGTCGGCGAGAAGGACGTGCTCACGCTGGCGGTCGCACCGCCCACCGCCGACCGGCTGGTGCCGCTGCAGCCCGACGTCCCGATCGGCGAGGCGCCGATCGGATCGGGATTCGCGGCATCCATCGTGAACTACGGCCCCGACTACGCCTTCGCCGGGCAGCGCGACGTCGTGGGCGTGCTCGTGGCGACGTCCGGTGCGCTGGCCGGCCAGGAGTTCCCGATCGCCGCCGGTCACGCCTTCCTCGGGCGCGAGGCCGGCAACGACGTCGTCCTGGCCGACCCGATGGTCTCGAAGCGGCACGCGCGACTCGAGGTCGGCACCCACATCGAGGTCGTCGACCTGAACTCCGCCAACGGCGTGCTCGTCGACGGCGTCGCCGTGCAGCGCGTCCGCGTCGAGGAGGGCGAGCCGTTCGTGATCGGCGGCACCACGCTCGTGCTGCGCCTCGCACGCTCGTTCGACGGCTCTGCGACCGAGGAGCCCATCATCGAACGCGGCGGCGGTCTGCTGTTCAACCGCAGCCCCCGCGTCGAGGTGCGCTACCCCGGCACGCTGTTCAAGATCCCGCGCCTGCCCACCGAGAAGATCGGCAGGATGTTCCCTTGGCCGATCCTGATCGCGCCCATCCTGATGGGCATGGCGCTGTACGCGCTGAACGGCAACCCGCGCTCGCTGCTGCTGATCGTGATGACGCCGTTGATGGCGTTCGGCAACATCATCAACCAGGCGGCCCAGAGCAAGAAGGGCGAGAACCACGAGATCCTCCTGTTCGAGCGGCAGTACGAGCAGCTCGAGGAGGACTTCTTCCACGGCAAGCCGGAGGAGGAGCGCGCCCGCAACGCCGAGGCGCCGCCGGTCGCCGAGGTCTTCGACCACGCGATGCGGCTCGGCCCGATGCTGTGGACGCGCCGACCGGAGCACTGGAACTTCCTCGGCCTCCGGCTGGGCAGCTGCCGCCTTCCGGCTCGCAACAGCATCGACGACGCCGAGTCGCCGGAGGGGCTGCCCGACTACATCGACCGCGTGGACAGGCTGCGCGAGCGCTACGAGTTCGTCGACGACGTCCCGGTCTTCGAGACCCTCGCCGACGCCGGCTCCATCGGCATCGCAGGACCGCAGGGCCCGGTGGCCGACACGATGCGCGGGCTGGCCGTGCAGCTGTTCGGGCTGCACGCGCCCAACGACGTCGTGGCGGTCGCGTTCGCGGACTCCGCATGGACGCCGGAGCTGGACTGGCTCAAGTGGATGCCGCACACCTCGAGCGAGAAGAGCCCGTTCCGCGACATGGCGCTCGCCGACTCCGCTCCGACCAGCTCGTCGCTGCTGAGCTCGCTGGAGGAGTACGTGCTGCGCGCCGAGGCGGTCGGCGGCCGCGGAGAGCCGCGCGGTCCGTTCAAGGAGGACTGGAATCCGCTCCTGTTCGGCACGGACGTCTCGCGTGCGGCATCCGAGCACAAGAGCACGCCCGCACTGTCGGTGATCGTCTTCGTCTCCAGCGACGCCCCCGTCGACCGTGGCCGGCTCACCGACGTGCTCGAGCGCGGGGCCGACCACGGCGTGCATGCCGTCTTCGTCTCGCCGACCGTCGAGTCTCTTCCCGCCGTCTGCCGCAGCTACATCGACGTCACGGCGGGCCTCGAGGACGCGCGCGTAGGACTCGTCCGCAACGGCGAGAACTTCGAGCACGTCCGCATCGAGGGCGTGTCCAACGCCTACATGGAGATGCTGGCCAGGCGCCTCGCTCCGGTGGTGGATGCGAGCACCGGCGTGCACGACTCGTCCGACATCCCGTCGTCGGTGATGTTCCTGCAGCTCGTCGACCCCGCCATCGCGGAGGACCCGCAGGTCGTGATCGAGCGCTGGCGGCAGAACAACACGATCATCGACAGGTCGACCGCGCCCCGGCCGCGCATGAAGAAGGCCGGCACGCTCCGGGCGATCATCGGGCAGGGACCGAGCGACGCGATGGCGCTCGATCTGCGCACCCAGGGCCCGCACGCCCTCGTCGGCGGCACGACGGGTGCCGGCAAGTCGGAGTTCCTGCAGGCATGGGTGCTGGGCATGGCGGCGGCCCACAGCCCCGACCGCGTGACCTTCCTGTTCGTCGACTACAAGGGCGGGTCGGCGTTCGCCGACTGCGTCGAGCTCCCGCACTGCGTCGGCCTCGTCACGGACCTGAGCCCGCACCTCGTGCGCCGCGCGCTGACGAGCCTGCGCGCGGAGCTGCAGACCCGCGAGCACCTGCTCAACCGCAAGAAGGCGAAGGATCTGCTCGAGCTCGAGAAGCGCCAGGACCCCGAGTGCCCTCCCGCGCTCGTTCTCGTGATCGACGAGTTCGCGGCCCTGGCCTCCGAGATGCCCGAGTTCGTCGACGGCGTCGTCGACATCGCCCAGCGCGGGCGATCGCTGGGCATCCACCTGATCATGGCGACCCAGCGCCCCGCCGGTGTCATCAAGGACAACCTGCGCGCGAACACCAACCTGCGCATCGCGCTGCGCATGGCGGACGAGTCCGACTCGCGCGACGTGGTCGACGACGGGGTTGCGGCGACCTTCCCCGCGACCGTACCCGGCCGGGCGATCGCCAAGACCGGCCCAGGGCGGCTCGTGCCGTTCCAGTCCGCCTACGCGGGCGGATGGACCACCGATGACGACACCGCCGCGGCGGAGGTGCGCGTCGCCGAGCTGCGCTTCGGCGCGAGCGGAGAGTGGGAGCCCGACCGGCCGGCCGACGCCGACTCGCACCTCGAGGATCTCGGCCCGAACGACCAGAAGCGCATCGTGTCGACGCTCATCGACGCCGCCGACAAGGCGCAGCTCCTGCGCCCGAGGCGGCCCTGGCTCGACGACCTCTCACCGCTGGTCGACCTGCGCGACCTGCCGAACGAAGGCGACACGCGCATCCCCCTCGCCCTGGTGGACGTCCCCGAGAAGCAGCTGCAGCAGGCCGCGGTGTTCGTGCCGGACCGCGACGGCTCGCTCGTCGTCTACGGCACCTCGGGCTCGGGCAAGTCGACCCTGCTCAAGACGATCGGCACCGCGGCCGGCATGCGGCCGGATCTCGGCCGCGTGCAGGTCTACTGCCTCGACTTCGCCTCGGGCGCCCTCGGCGCGCTGGCGTCTCTTCCGCACGTCGGCTCGGTCGTGGACAGCTCCGACGTCGAGCGCATCCAGCGGCTCCTGCGCACCCTCGACGGCGAGATGGACCGCCGCGCGGCGGCGTTCTCGGCGGCGAGCGCGGCATCCGTCCAGGAGTACCGCCAGCTGCGCGATCCGCGGATGCCGCGCATCCTGCTCCTCATCGACAACTACCCGGAGTTCAAGAAGGACTGGGAGGTCGCTCCCGGCCGCGGTCCGTTCTACCGCATCTTCATGCGCATCCTCGGCGAGGGGCGCACGCTCGGGCTGCACACGGTGATCACGGCCGACCGCGGCAACGCGGTCCCGAGCGCCGTGGCGGCGAACATCTCGCGCCGGGTGGTGCTGCGCATGGGCGATCCGAGCCAGTACATGCTGCTGGGTGTGCCCCGCGACGTCCTCGACGAGCAGTCCGCGCCCGGCCGCGCGGTCGTGGACGGGCACGAGGCCCAGATCGCGGTCCTCGGCGGCACGCTGAACGTCGTCGAGCAGACGAAGGCGCTCGTCGCACTCGGCGACAGGCTTCGTGCCGAGGGCGTGCGCGACCTTCCCGAGATCGGCGCGCTTCCGACCCTGGTGACGGTGGACGAGATGCCGTCCCAGGTCGGGGGGATGCCGGTGTTCGGCGTCGCCGACGACACCCTCGCGCCCCACGGCTTCGAGCCCGTCGGCTCGTTCGTCGTCTCGGGCCCGCCGTCGTCCGGCAGGACGAACGCCCTGAAGGCGCTCGTCGTCGCCATGGAGCGCTTCGACCCGAACGTGAAGATGTACCACTTCGGCAGCCGCCGGGCAGAGCTCAAGGAGTTCCGCCCGTGGGTGCGCAGCGCCACGCGGCCCGAGGACGAGAAGGACCTCGCCGCCGAGCTGTCCGAACTCGTGGTCAGCGAATCGCCGAACGGCCGCATCATGATCGTCGTCGAGGACATGCCGCACCTCGCGGACGGTCCCGCCGACCGTCCGATGCGCGCGCTGCTGCAGGCGATGAACAACAGCGACCATCTGCTCGTCGGAGAGGCTGAGATCTCGCGCGCCAGCGGCAGCATCGGCGTGCTGGGCGAGTGGAAGACCGGTCGACAGGGCATCGTGCTCAAGCCCGACACCTACGACGGCGAGGCGATCTTCAAGACCGCGTTCGGACGTGTCAAGCGCTCGGACTTCCCGGTCGGCCGCGGGATCTTCGTCCAGGCGGGACGCGCGGTGACGATGCAGATGCCGTTCGTGGGCGACTCGGCATCCGATGGGCAGAGGTGACATGGGTACCACTCCCCGTGTGCTGATCGCGCATCTTTGGCTAGCCTCGACTCAAGAGAGGCCGCAGGGCCTGAACACGACGAACGCGGGAGGCGGTTCTCATGGCCGGACATGATTTCGGGGCAACGTACAGCGAGATGGAGAGCGCGGCGGCGCGACTGCGCGATGGTCGCAGCACCGTCACCGACACCCTGAAGGAGCTCCAGGGCGTCATCGACGACCTGGTGCAGGACGGGTTCAAGACCGAGAACGCCTCCGACGCGTACTCCACGGCGTATTCGGAGCTGACCACGTCGCTCGACGACGCCGCGGAGGCCGTCAACGACATGGCCGAAGCCCTCGACCGGATGGCCGACTCCATCCGCGACAAGGACGCCGAGCTCGCCGGCGGCGCCTGATCCTTCGACGGCACAGAGGTCGTGGCCCCGCCCCTTCCAGGCGGTGGAGACCACGGCCTCTGTTCGTGTCTTCGGCGCGTGGAAGCGCCGCATAGAATCGGGAAGATGAACGGAGCAGGGGGCCGATGAGCGACTCGCAGAGCTACTGGTACAACCTGAGCACCCAGTCGGTGGAGCGCGCCGACACTCGCCCGTCGGAGGACACGATCGGGCCGTTCGCCACCGCCGCGGAGGCCGAGGACTCTCCGGCCACCCTGCTGGAGTATGCCCGCGGCTGGCTCGAGAGCGAAGAGAGCGAGCCCTTCCGGGCGCTCGTCGAAGGCGAAGACGGCTCCGACCTCGAATGACCGTCGAGTCATGACGGCGCGACGGCTATCCGCGGGGGCGGTGGCGGTCCTGGTCGTGGCGGCCCTGACGGCCTGCGCTCCAGGGCTCCCCGAGACGGTCGTTCCGGGCACCGAGGTCACGGCGGGCTGGGGCGGGACGTTCACCTCGGCGAATGCCGCCGCCTCGCCGACGCCGGGCAACATCGCCGTCGCGGACGTCACCCGGGGCTCCTTCGGCGACCTCGTCGACGGCGAGTTCGTCGCCGACGAATCCTTCGGCACGGCCAGGATCGTGGCGGACGACCCCTTCACGGTGACCTACGACCTCGCCGAGCCCGCCTGGTCGGACGGGATCCCGCTCGATGCCGCCGACCTGCTCCTGGGGTGGGCCGGAGCGTCGGGCTACTTCGACGCGGTCGACGAGTCCGGCACGCCCCCGGCGGACGCCGAGGCGGTCATGCCCGCCCTGGACGAGTTCGCCCGGTCGATCGACGTGACCTTCGGGCAGCCCGTGGTCGGGTGGCAGCGTGCCGTCACCGCACCCGTCCCCGCCCATGTCGTCGGCCGCCTCGCCTTGGGGATCGACGACGCCATGGAAGCCAAGCAGGCGGTCATCCGCGCGATCCAGGACGACGACCGCGCAGCGCTCGACGCGATCTCCGAGGCGTGGACCACCGGCTTCGACGTCTCGGGTGCCGACGAGGCCGCCGCGGGAGTGCTGCTGTCGAGCGGTCCTTTCGTCGTCGACGACGTGCGCGACGACGAGGCCGGCCAGAGCGTGACGCTCGCGCCGAACATCGCCTTCCGCGGTGCGGTGACCGCCAAGGTCGCCCGGATCGAGCTCGTCCCGGAGGGGGCCCAGCCGGTCGCGGAGGTCGGCGATCGTCTCGACGTCGCGATCCTCGCGCCCGCCACCGCGAATCACGGACTCGTGCGGGAGCTCGAGCGCAAGGACTTCGCGGTCAACACCTCCCACGACGGCACGGTCTGGGCGATGCATCTCGATCCCGCGGGCGTCTTCGCCTCTCCCGAGGCGCGGACGGCTTTCCTCCGCTCTGCGCCCGCGTCCGCGATGGTCGAGCGCGGCGGCGGTCTGTGGTCGTCGTCGTACACCGGCACGACGTCGATGCTCGCGGCGCCGGGTTCGCGCGCGTTCGACATCGTCAATGAGGACTCCGGATTCACTGCGGCCCTCGGCACGCCGAGCGAGGACGCGGCGCTGGACCGCGAGGCGGCCGGGGTGCCGGCCGGCTCCGCGGTGTGCGTGCTCTACAATCGCGCCAGCGAGTTCGCCGGCGGGGCGTTCACCGCCCTCCGCGACGCCGCCGCCGAGGCAGGGTGGAACGTCGTCGACTGCGGCAGCGACGACTTCGACGCCGCCCTGACCCAGCGCGGCTGGAATGCCGTGATCACCCGCACGCCGATCCCGGAGGCGCCCGAGCAGATCGCCGCGCAGTGGGGCAGCGGCGGAGCGGCGTCGATGAGCGGGCACTCCGACCCCGCGCGCGACGAGGCGATCGCGGCGTACGCGCGGACCGCCGACGTCTACGAGGCGCGCGAGGCGCTCGCGCAGATCGAGGCCACGATCGTGCGTGCAGCTGTCGTGCTCCCGCTGTCGGTCAACCCGCTGGTGACGGTGATCGACCCCGAAGTGACGGGGGTGTCGACCCCCGACGGCCCGCCCGCTCGGCTGATCCGCGGGGCCTCGCAGTGGGAGACGTCGCCGTGACCGGCCGGTCGTGGGTTGTTCTCCCCATCGCGACCGATGGAGCGGGACTCATAGAGTCGTGGCAGGAGGGTGCGCCGTGGGAATGATGTTGCCGAATGAGCTTGTCTGGGTGATGGAGAAGCTGGGGTTCGAGTGGCCGGATATCGATGAGGACGAGGTCCGCAAGGGCGCGGTTCTGGTGCGGAATC
>JBEVLS010000111.1:0-4377 GCA_040509015.1 Microbacterium sp. | reverse complement strand
GCCGTCGCGCCGTACGCGAGGAAGACGAATCCGTGGATGCCGCCGCCGATCGTCACGGCGATCGCGAGGTCGGCCGTGGCGCGCAGGATCAGCCCCGTGATGAGGAGCGTCCAGGAGATCGCCTCCGCGATCGCGAGGGTGCGGAACAGGGTCAGGGGCGCGCGGAACACGGGTCTCCTTCGGGGGGCGGGTCGTTCCAGCCTAAGCGGGCGGACTACCGTGGACCGGTGACCTACTCCCCCGAGATGCTGCGTCGATGGCCGGATCTCGAGGCACCGGGGCTTCTCGCGTCGGATGCCGCGGACCGCCTGATCCTCGACGAGTCGGCGACCGCGCGGGCAGGCGCCGATGGTGGCGGGCTCGTCGTGATCGGGGACGACTACGGCGCGCTGACGCTCGGCGCCGCGGCCGCGGGCGCGCGCGGCATCCGCGTCCATCAGGACGCCGTCACGGGCGAACAGGCCCTCGCCGCCAACGCCGACCGCGCGGAGCTGGCGGACTCGTACACGTCGCTCCCCCTCGACAGCGTGCTGGTCCAGGGCGCCCGTGTCGTCCTCCTTCGACTTCCCCGCTCGCTCGACGCGCTGCGCGACATCGCGGGACTCGTCGCCGCGCACGCGGCATCCGATGTCGTGGTCTTCGCCGGCGGCCGGATCAAGCACATGACCGTCGCGATGAACGACGTGTTGCGAGAGCACTTCGCCACGGTCGACGTCACGCACGCGCGGCAGAAGTCGAGGGTGCTGGTCGCCCGCGGTCCCTACGACGGGCGCGAGCCCGAACCCCGGCGCGCGTCGCACGACGGACTCGAGGTGCGCGCGTTCGGCGGCGTCTTCGCCGGCACCTCCATCGACATCGGCACACGGCTGCTGCTCGAGAGCCTCCCCGAGGTGACGGATGCCGCGATCGACCTCGCGTGCGGCTCGGGTGTCGTGGCGGCCACACTCGCACGGCGCAATCCGCACGTGCGCGTCTATGCCACGGATCAGTCGGCGGCGGCCGTGGCGTCCGCGCGCGCGACGGCGCTGGCCAACGAGGTCGAAGACCGGGTGACCGTCGTGCGCGACGATCTGCTGTCGTCCGTCCCCGACGGTGCCGCGTCGTTCATCGCCCTCAACCCGCCGTTCCACACGGGCGCCGCGGTCACCGAAGACCTGGCGCCCCGCTTCTTCCGCGACGCCGCGCGGGTGCTGCGCCCGGGCGGCGAGCTGTGGGCGGTGTGGAACTCGGGGCTCGGCTACCGTCCTGCGCTCGAGCGGATCGTCGGCCCGACACGACAGGTCGCACGCAACGCCAAGTTCACCGTGACGGTGTCGACCCGCCGCTAGCCGCCGTAGCGCTCGTCACGACGCCGACGGTCGAGTTCGCGCCGCAGGCGGTCCTCCTCGATCTCGCGCTCGAGGTCGGCGAGCTGCTGCTCGGTCGTGCGCTCCTCGCGCCGCGGGGGCGCGGGGGCGGGAGCCGTACGCGTCGCGGGTCGCGGCATGCGGGGACCACCCTCGGGATACACGCGCCCGAGCGCGAACCACAGGGCCGTGCCGATCACCGGCAGCAGGATCACGATGATGACCCACATCACCTTGGGCAGGTGCTTCACCTCGGAGTCGTCGCGGCGGATGATGTCGACGAGGGCGAACACCATGATCGCGATCACGAGGAGGGAGAGGAAAGGCATTGCGGTGTCCTAGTTCTTCGGAGCTCGCGTCGACCAGATCGCCCAGCACACCAGGAGGGGCTGGAAGAAGAGGCGCACGAGACGCTTCACGTCGGTGTCGAGGCCGAACCCGTCGCGGCGGTGGGTGAACTGCTCGACGTTGCCGGGGAAGACCGCGACGAAGAAGGCCGCCAGGATCGCACCGATCGTGCGGCGCGAGCGCGGCAGCGCGACGAGCGACGCACCGAGCATGATCTCGACGGCGCCGGATGCCACGACGACGGCATCCTTGTCCAGCACCTTCGCCGCGAAGTCGGGCACCTGCGCCTGGAACTCCTTGCGAGCCCAGAACAGGTGACTGACGCCGGCGAACACCAGAGCCGCGGCGAGCAGCCAGCGGGAGAACGTCCTCATCGGCGAAAGCCTCTCTTCGGCGGATGTCCTTTCACCGTGCCACACCCCGCTCGCGAAGGCCAGGCTCGGGCGATCAGAGGTCGTCGAAGATCGCCCCGAGGATGTCGTCGGCATCGTTGTCGTCGACGCGGCGCGCGATGAGGTCGAGCGCCTTCCAGACCCGCTCGTCGGGCGAGAGGTCGGCGTCCGTGCGGATGCGCTCGATGTCCTTCCGCAGGCTCATTCGTCGCCGCCGTCGAGGAACCCGAGCACGACGTCGCGCACGAGGTCGGTGCGCGCGATTCCGGAGAAGTGCGTCGTGCCGGGAAACACCGCGAGCTGAGAAGCGGGCAGTCCGTCGAAGTCGCCGTTGACGTCGCCGCCGCGCAGACGGAGGAATTCCACCGCGTGGTCCAGCGCGACCATGTCCGCGTCGCCGACGGTGATGAGGGTCGGCGCGGCGATCGCCCGGAGCTCGTCTTCCGTGCGGTCCGGGAATCCGCCCGCGTACGTCGCCCCGAGCTTGTCGAGCAGTCCCTGCAGGTGCTCGAGGTCGGGGTGCGGGGACTTCGCGAGATAGGCGGCCTCCATGGGCGACCCGGCGATCATGTCGACGGTCATCTCACCCACGGCATCCGCGTTCTCGGATCCCCGCATCCCGGATGCCGCGAACGATGTCGACGACACGATGATCCGGCGCACACGCTCGGGATGGTCGATCGCGAGAGCGAGGGCGACGGCACCGCCCACGCTGAATCCGAACACGTCCGCGCGCGCGACGCCCAGGTGATCGAGCACGCCGAGCACGTCGCCGGCGAACGCGGCCGCTCCGAACGGCCGGTCGATGTCGTTCGTGCGGCCGTGACCCTGGAGGTCCACGGCGATCACGGTGCGACCGGCCGCGAGGTCGGGGATCAGGGCTCCGAACTGCTGATCGAGATCGAACAGCCCGCCGTGCAGCAGAACGAGAGGGGTGCCGCCTTCTCCGTGGACCTCGTAGTACATCCGCAGCTCGCCCAGCGGCACGGTGCCGGAGTCTCGCAGGGTCGCGGGTGAATCGCTCATGTCGTCCTTTCACTGCGTCGACACCCATCTTCGCCGAGCACCCGCCGACGCGCGAGAGGGTGTCAGCTCTCCGGCCGCGATGTTGTCAAGCCCCTGCATCGCGTGCCTGTTCTGGGTGAGGGTGGAAGCATGGACAGCGAACGCGATGAGGCCATCGACCACGACTCCGACGGCGAGGCGAAGCCCGGCGGCCTCGGCCCGGACGGCACGATCCCCCCGCACCCGGACGGCGTCGCCGCCGGCCACACCGGCGAGCCGTCGACCTTCGAGCCCGAAGAGGACGAACAGGCTCCGGAGTAGAGCCGCCTGCCCGCCTTGGGGGCGGACAGGACGGAGCGAGGCCCTCGGCCGATCACCTGTGAGGGGCGATCAGCCGGGGGCCTCGCTTCATGCGGGAGCCGCGGCATGCCGCGCCACCCAGGGTCGTGTCAGAAGTCCCCGTCCTCGTCTTCTGTGGCCTCGGCCTCACCGACGCCGTCGAATCACCCCGCGTCGCTCATCCTCGGGCGAAGGCCGCCCGAGGATCGCGTCCACAAGCGCGCATCAGGGCTGGTCGATCGCGTCGAGGTCCCAGTCGTAAGCGGAACGATCCTCCTGATCCTCCGAGTCGAGCGGCTCCGCCTGACCGGCGCGGTTCGGGTAGAGCTGGTGAGCCTGAAGCCGAGCAACGGCGTCGGAGAAGTCGGGAACGTCTCCATCCCAGTCGATCGGCGCAGACAGGACATCGTTCCCGACGCCGATGACCAGGTCCGCGTCGCCTGCGTCCTTCGTGCCCTCGACGATGATCGGTATCCGCACTGCTTCCGCGTCGCCATGCTTGGCGATGGAAGCGGTCAAGGTGACGAGAGCTTCGGCGACCTCATCGGTGGTGATCACGGTTTCTCCGGCATAGGTGACGCATCGCATCCACGTATTCTGTCCTCCTCCAGGCGGCACCGATTCGGGGTTGTGGTCAGGAATGCGATGCGCTAATCGAGACGACGGCGCACCCGATGAGCGTGGTGACGACACGGGCAAGGCCCCCGACCTGCGAGCCGCGAGGGCTGCTGATCAGGGGCCTGCCGTTGTGCGCCGACCGGCGGAACGGGGCGTTCACCGGGGGTTTTAGAAGTCCCAGTCCTCGTCTTCTGTGGCCTCGGCCTTGCCGATGACGTACGACGAGCCCGACCCCGAGAAGAAGTCGTGGTTCTCGTCGGCGTTCGGCGACAGAGCCGAGAGGATCGCGGGGTTCACGTTCGTGACCGTCGCGGGGAACATCGCCTCGT
>JBEVLS010000110.1:0-5567 GCA_040509015.1 Microbacterium sp. | reverse complement strand
GCGCTGACCGGATCGGTCGACGACGTCGCCGCGCAGGCCGACGCGTTCCTCGCCGCCGGTGTCGATTCGCTCGTTCTGCTGCCCGCTGCGGGCGAGACCGATCTGCCCGGGTTCTTCGCGAGCGCCGGCGCCGTCTCGCGGGTGGTCGGCGCATGAGCATCGCACGCGCCATCGCCCGGTACGCGCTCGCGGCCCTCCTCGTCGTGGCGGGCGTCTCGCATCTGACCTGGGGTCGGCGGGGCTATCGGATCGTCGTGCCGGACTGGGCGACGCGGCTGCTCCGCACCGACAAGGACATGATCGTCGTCGCCTCGGGTGCCGTGGAGGTCATGCTCGGCGGTGCGCTCGCCGCCCTGCCGAGAGAGCGCACGCGCATCGGCTGGATCGTCGCGGCGTTCTTCGTGGCCGTCTTCCCGGGAAACGTCCACCAGTGGCGCACCGGACGCTCGGCGCCGATGCTCGCAACGGATCGCGCGCGATTCATCCGGCTGCTGCTCCAGCCGCTGCTCGTGGTCTGGGCTCTCTGGTCGACGAAGGGCCGCTGACCGCGTGGTCACGCACGCTTCGAGCGCATCGCCCTGGTGTGCGCGACGGCGGAGTCGGCGCTGAGGCGCGCGTACTCGTCGGATTCGCGCGCAACGAGCGCGACGCGTCCTTCGGCGTCGGAGTGCACGCCCCACCCGTAGCGCTTGGTGAGCGGCGACGAGCGCAGACAGGGCTGCCCTTTCGAGAAGAACGCCTCTCGTGCCGCCGATCGGTCCTCCTCGGAGATGCCCGCACGGCGGGCGTAGGTCTCGAAGACGACGTCGTCCGACGTCAGCTCGTACGGATGCGTCGAGATGAGCTCGTAGTGCAGCTGCGCGATGGTCGGCTCGTCTCGCGCGGGCGGCTCGACGGCGTGGCCCGCGGGGGAGTCCTCGGCGATCTCGATGAACGTCTCGAAGTAGTTCGTCGTGTGCACGGGATCAGAGGAGGGCGAGTGTCGGACACCGGTGGCAGAGTGGGGTCATGCTCCTCTCGCGCCTCGTGACGACGACGGATGCCGTGGCGGCGACCTCGTCGCGACTGGCCAAGGTCGCAGCCCTCGCCGAATTGCTGCGCGACCTCGACGCCGACGAGATCGCCCCCGCGGTCGGCTTCCTCGTGGCCAAGCCGCGCCAGGGGCGGATCGGCATCGGCTGGCGCAGTCTGTCGGGCCTCGACGTCGCGCACGCCGAGGCATCGGCCCTCACCGTGCTCGACGTCGACACCGCCCTCTCCGCCCTCGCGGGGGCCGAAGGCTCGGGATCGACGGCCGTGCGCCGCGCGGCTCTCGACGACCTCGCGACCCGCTCGACGCCTGCCGAGTGGGATGTCGTGAGCCGCGTCATCATGGGGGAGCTCCGCACCGGCGCGCTCGAGGGCGTGCTGCTCGACGCCGTCGCCGCGGCCGCCGACCGGCCCGCGGCATCCGTCCGACGTGCGGCGATGCTGTCGGGCGACCTCGGCGAGACCGCCCGCATCGCACTCACGGGCTCGGCGGAAGAGCTCGACGCCGTCGGCCTGGTCATCGGCCGCCCGGTGATGCCGATGCTCGCGTCGACGGCGGGCAGCGTGACCGAGGCGCTCGCGGGTCTCGGCGGCGCGGCATCCGTCGAATACAAGCTCGACGGCGCGCGCATCCAGGTGCACCGCGACGGCGACGACGTGCGGGTCTACACGCGCAACCTCGCCGACATCACCCAGCGCGTGCCCGAGATCGTCGAGATCGTGCGCGGCTTCCCGGCGACCCGGCTCATTCTCGACGGCGAGACGCTGTCGCTCGACGAAGACGGGGCGCCGCGCCCCTTCCAGGACACGATGGCGCGGTTCGGCTCGGAGGGGGTCGCGCAGATCGCGCTGCGGCCGTGGTTCTTCGACATCCTTCACGTCGACGGGCGCGACCTCATCGACGAACCGCTGTCGGCGCGGCTGGTCGAACTCGAGCGGGCCGTCGGCGACGCGCGGATGCCGGGGATCGTCACCGCCGACGCCGCGTCCGCCGAAGAGTTCGGCCGTCAGGCACTGGCGGCCGCGCACGAGGGCGTCATGGTGAAGGGGCTCGACGAGGCGTACGCGGCGGGGCGTCGAGGCAAATCCTGGCTCAAGGTCAAGCCCGTGCTGACCTTCGACCTCGTCGTGCTCGGTGTGGAGTGGGGATCCGGTCGTCGGGCAGGGATGCTGTCCAACCTGCACCTGGGCGCGCTCGATCCGCAGGGCGAGTTCGGCGACCCGGGTGGCTTCGTCATGGTCGGCAAGACGTTCAAAGGCCTCACCGACGCGACGCTGCGCTGGCAGACCGAGCACTTCCCGACGATCGAGACCCACCGCAGCGCCCACGCCGTGCACGTGCGACCCGAGACCGTGGTCGAGATCGCGATCGACGGGGTGCAGCGGTCCACCCGCTACCCGGGCGGGGTCGCGCTGCGCTTCGCGCGGGTGAAGGGCTATCGGCCCGACAAGACGCCCGCCGAGGCCGACACCATCCAGTCGTTGCGCGCGCTGCTGCGATGACGCGCATCGTCGTGCTGACGGGCGCCGGCATCTCGGCCGAGAGCGGGCTGCGGACGTTCCGCGACGACGGCGGACTGTGGGAGGGCCACGACGTCGAGGCGGTCGCGACGCCCGAGGGGTTCGATCGCGACCCCGACCTCGTGCTGAGGTTCTACGACGATCGGCGACGAGGCGCGGCATCCGCCTCGCCCAACGACGCGCACGACGCGCTCGCGAGACTCGAAGCCGCGATCGGCGACGACCTGCTCGTCGTCACGCAGAACGTCGACGACCTGCACGAGCGGGCGGGCACACGCCGCCTCGTGCACATGCACGGCGAGCTCAACCGCGCCCTGTGCCGAGCCTGCGCGCAGCGCCCCGAGTGGCGCGGCGATCTGCTCGACCGTCCCGCGTGCCCGCACTGCGGCGAGCGGATGCTGCGCCCCGACGTGGTCTGGTTCGGTGAGATGCCGTACGGGCTCGACCGCATCGAGCGGGCCGTCGCCGCGTGCGACGTGTTCGTGTCGATCGGCACTTCGGGCGCCGTCTACCCCGCAGCGGGGTATGTCGCGCTGGCGTCGGCGTACGGCGCGCGCACCGTGGAGCTCACCCTCGAGCCGAGCGATGCCGCCACGCCGTTCGACGTGGTGCGCGCGGGGCGCGCGACGGACCTCGTCCCGGCGTGGGTGGACGAGGCGCTCGCCGAGCGCTGACACGCTCTCCCGGCTCGGGCTACGACGCCGGGGCGCCGGACGAGTCCTCGTGGCGGTGGAGGCGGCACCCCCGACGCGACGAAGGCGCCGAGCCGCGGAATCCGCGATCTCGACGCCTTCGCCCCGGGGGGATCTACCGAGTGGCCCCGCCCGACCGCAGACGCGAGAGGGCGTCGACCGTCGCGGCGAGGATCAGCACTCCGCCGGTGACCAGCAGGTTGATGCCGGCCGGCAGGTTGAGCAGGCCCAGACCGTTCGTGATGACGGCGATCACCAGCGCGCCGATCGCCGCGTGCATGAGCCGCCCGCGACCGCCGAACAGGCTCACCCCGCCGACGACCGCCGCGGCCACGCCGCTGAGGACGATGTCGCGGCCGACCGTGGCATCCACCGACCCGACGCGGGCGACGCTGAAGAGCATCGCGGCGACCGCGAGGGAGGAGCAGATCACGAACGCCCACCACTTGATCCAGCGCACCTTGACGCCGGACCGCCGTGCAGCCTCGGCGTTCCCGCCGATCGCGTATATGTAGCGGCCGAACTTCGTGCGATCGAGCACGAACGTGCCGACCCACAGGATGATGAGGACCACGGGGACGATCATCGGCACCCCCGCGACCTCGTTGACCGACTGACCGCGGTTCTGGTTCAGCACGAACACGAATGCGCCGCCGAGCACGGCGATCACCACGAGCTTGATGAACACGAGCGAGATCGCCCGGTTGGGAACCCCCGCGCGGGTGCGACGGGCGCGGTCCCAGAAGGACGTGGCGGCCGACACGGCGAGGACGACGGCCAGCATGACCCAGCCGCCCCAGACCGGGAGGTTGCCGTTCTGCAGCGCGATGAGCTCGGGGACCTCGATGCGGAACAGCCCGCCGGGGCCGATCACGACGAGGGCGAGACCTTGGTAGCCGAGGAACAGGCCCAGCGTGACGACGAACGACGGGATGCCGATCCTCGCGACGAAGAAGCCGATGAGCGCGCCGGTGAGGAAGCCGAAGCCGAAGCCGAGCAGCAGGGCGAGGGGCCAGGGGATGCCGAACTGGGCGTTCAGCACCACGAACAGGGCCATGCCCACGCCGCCGGTGACACCGGCCGACAGGTCGATCTCGCCCAGCAGGAGCACGAACACGAGCGCCATGCCGAGCACGACCAGCGGAGCCGCCTGGTTGAGGAGGTTCGCGAAGTTGCGCTCGGTCAGGAAGAAGGGACTCAGCGCCGTGAAGAGCGCACCGAGGACGATCAGTCCGCCCACGGCGGGCAGGACGCCCATGTCGCCGCCGCGGACGCGGGACCACCACGCCTTGATCTGGTCGCCCAGGCCGCCTTCGACGCCGCTGCCGATCAGGTCGCTCGCGACGGGGCTCGGGGCCGCCTCGGTCGTGGTGCCGCTCACTGTGCGCCTCCTGTGACGATCGTGGTGGTGCCGATGAGGTCGACGCCCATCGTCTTCGTGCCGGTGATGTAGCCGACCACGTCGTCGCGCGTGGTGTCGGCGACGTTGATCTGCGCGACCATCTGACCGAGATACAGCACGGCGATGTCGTCGGCCACCTCGAACACGTCGGCGAGGTTGTGGCTGATCAGCACCACGGCCACGCCCTGGTCGGAGAGCCGCTTGACGAGGTTGAGCACCTGCTCGGTCTGGGCGACGCCCAGCGCCGCGGTGGGCTCGTCGAGGATGACGACGCGCGCCTTCTTGAGGACTGCGCGGGCGATGGCGACGGTCTGCCGCTGCCCTCCGGACAGTGACGAGACCTTCTGCCGAACGGACTTCACGGTGCGCACCGAAAGGCTGCGCAGGGTGTCTGAGGCGTCCTTCTCCATGCGGCCCTCGTCGAAGGTGCCGAACGTGAGCTCCTCGCGACCGAGGAACATGTTCTGCACGATGTCGAGGTTGTCGCACAGCGCGAGGTCCTGGTACACGACCTCGATGCCGAGCGCCGCCGCGTCGCGCGGCGCATTCAGGTCTCGGTGCACGCCGTCGATGAGGACTTCGCCCTCGTCGTACGGCTGGACGCCGGCGAGCCCCTTGATGAGCGTCGACTTTCCGGCGCCGTTGTCGCCGACGAGAGCCGTGACCTTGCCGGGCCGGACCTTGAGGTCCACGCCCTTGAGGACGGTGACCGGGCCGAAGGACTTCTTGACGCCGACCAGTTGGATGATCGGCTCGATGTCTGTGCCCGAGGGCTCAGGAGTGATTTCTGGCATGCTCGCTTCCTTGCGATCGGGGGCCGTCTACGCGAATGGTAGACCCGCATCCCCGGGGGTGGGGAGGGGGGGCGGGGGGGGGGGGGCGACCCCCCCCCCCCAAAAAAAACCCCACCCATTTGGGGCACC
>JBEVLS010000109.1:0-7622 GCA_040509015.1 Microbacterium sp. | reverse complement strand
GCGCTCTCACCAACTGAGCTACCCCGCCGCAACGGCATCCGTGGATACTGCGAGCCCCGAGACAGGATTGAACTGTCGACCCCTTCCTTACCATGGAAGTGCTCTACCACTGAGCTATCGGGGCGTGGCCCGCGAGCGGGCAACTACAAGAGGATATCAGAGCCGCGGCGTCCGACTTAATCGGCGTCAGCCTCCGGCGTGCTCACGCAGCCAGGGGATCGGATCGATCGGCGTGGTGCCGTTGAGCAGGATCTCGAAGTGCGTGTGCGCGCCGAACGAACGGCCGGTGTTGCCGGTCTTTCCGAGCACCGTGCCGACGGTGACCTTCTGGCCCTCGGTCACCTGGATCGACCCCGTGATCATGTGGGCGTAATGGCTCGAGACGAGTTCTCCGTCGATGACGTGGTCGATGATGACGTGCACGCCGTAGCCGCCGCCCGAGTTCGTGGCGACGCGGACGGTGCCGTCGGCGATGGCCTGGATCGGCGCTCCGGCACCGGGGACGAAGTCGACGCCCTGGTGCATCGTGCCCGAGCGCATGCCGAAGCCGTACGTGATCGGCACGCCGACCTGGAACGG
Organism: Microbacterium sp.; assembly: GCA_040509015.1. Lineage (GTDB taxonomy): Bacteria > Actinomycetota > Actinomycetes > Actinomycetales > Microbacteriaceae > Microbacterium. The sequence continues at coordinate 7,043 of JBEVLS010000109.1, read as the reverse complement.
CCACTGGATGGCCGCGGTCGGGTCGTTGACGAAGAAGTTCGAGACGTTCTTGATGCCGGCCTGCGCCGCCATCTCGGCCATCGTCACGGTCGAGTAGCTCTCGACCTTCGAGATGTCGGCGTTCTCGACGCCCGCGGGGGCGACGTAGGCCTGGATCTCGTCCTCGTCGGCGGCATCGATCGGGGTCGTGGCCGACACGCGCAGCGACGTCGAGACGTCGGTGCCCCCGGCGATAGCGACCGCCTCGGCCGGGGTCGTGAGTCCGACGGTGAGCAGACCGACGACGCCCATCACGCCGATCGAGAACGATGCGCCGACGACGCGCTTGAAAGAACCGCCCCGCGAGCGGCGCGGGGCGACGTGCGCGACGGGCTCCGATTCGGAGGTGGGCGCCTCGGGCGCCGTCTCGGCGACGATCGGGGTCTCGCCCGTGAAGGAGAACAGGCGGGCGGCCGCTTCGAATTCGTCGACGTCGGATGCCGCGGGCTGCGCGTCTTCGTCGGCGACGGTCTCGAGGGTCTCCGCCTCGACGGGTTCGGCTTCTGCGGAATCGACGACCTCGGGCGCGATCAGCTCGAAAGGCTCGGTCGGGGTCTCGACCGCCTCGACCACCGGGCGCATCGCACGGGTGCTGCGTCGGGTCGGCGCGGGAGCAACGGGAGGAGTGACGATCGCCGAGGCGAGCACCGCGGTCTGCGTCTGGCGCCGAAGTTCGGCGCGCGAGATGCCCGTGGTTCCTGTCGGGGCCTGGACGGGCGCCGGGGAGGTACGGCTCGAGCGTCGCGTGGGGGCGGCGGGCTCGGCCAGAGGGGAATCAGACAGCAAGGGCGCGTGGAGCTTTCGGGATGGTGCCACCCGGAGGGGGGAGGGTGGGCAGCACGGACGTCGGGCTTCTCGAACACCCCCGCCGTTCGGGCAGCGAAGGTAACGATCGGGTAAACCCTAACCCAGGGCACCTGAGAATGCCATGAACGGGTGCCGCGCGCGTCTGCCGTTCAGTCGCGCGCGAGGTCGAGCAGCGCGTCGAAGAGTCCGGGCCCCGCGGCGACGAAGAGACGGCGTCCCCACGCGTCGAGATCGTCCGAGCCGCCGACGAGACCGCCGGCCTCGGTCACCAGCAGCGCCCCGGCGGCGTGATCCCACGGCTGAAGACCTCGCTCGAAGTAGCCGTCGAACCTCGCCGCGGCGACGAAGGCGAAGTCGAGGGATGCCGCGCCGATCCTTCGCACGTCGCGCGCGATCGGCATGACCCGCGCGACGCGCGCGATGTCGCCGGCGTGGGTTTCGGCGTTGTAGCCGAAGCCGGTGCCGAGAAGCGCTCCCGCCCCGCCCGGTGCGGCGTTGACGGCCAGCCGCACCCCCTCGAGCCAGGCGCCTTCTCCGGCGGCGGCGTGGAAGAGCTCGCCGGAAGCGGGGTTGAAGACCGCGGCGGCCGCGGCATCCCATTCGCCCACGACGGGCTCTCCCGTGACCGCGGCGATGCTGACCGCGTACGCGGGGATCCCGTAGGCGTAGTTGACGGTGCCGTCGATGGGGTCGACCACCCAGGTGACGTCGGTGGAACCCCGCTCCGCGCCGGTCTCCTCGCCGAGGAATCCGTCGCCCGGACGCTCTTCGCGCAGGCGCGCGCGGATGAGCGCCTCCACCTCGCGGTCGGCTTCGGTCACGATGTCGGCGAGCGCCGACTTGGTCGCGGCGATCGCGACGCCCTCGGTGCGCCGCACCCTGGCCAGCTCACCGGCTTCGCGGGCGACCGAGACGGCGAGTGCTTCGAGCTGCGAGGGAGTCGGCATGCTCCCACGCTAGCGTCGCGGTTACCGTGGACGCATGGCCACTGCAGTCCGCTCCACCACCTACGACGTCGTCATCATCGGCGGCGGTCACAACGCGCTCGTCGCCGCGGCCTATCTCGGCCGTGCGGGTCACTCGGTCGCCGTCCTCGAGCGTCTCGACCACGTCGGGGGCGCCGCGGTGTCGGAGCGGCCGTGGGAGGGCGTGGACGCCCGGCTCTCGCGCTACTCGTACCTGGTGAGCCTGCTCCCCCGGCAGATCATCGACGATCTCGGACTGCGGATCGACCTGCGCCGCCGACGCTATTCGTCGTACACGCCCGTCCCCACGGACCCTTCTCGCGGCATCCTGATCGACACCGCGGATGCCGCGGCGACATCGGCGTCGTTCCTCTCGGCGACGGGCGACGCGGGCGAGGCCGAGCGGTTCGCGGCGTTCTACCGCCGGATCGAGCCGCTGGCGCGAGGTCTCTTCCCGACGCTCGTCGAGCCGCTCGCACGTCGAGCGGACATCCGGCGCCTGGTCGGCGACGAGTCCCTGTGGAACGACGTCTTCGAGACACCGCTCGGCCACGTGCTGCGCGACTCGCTCGAGACCGACATCGCGATCGGCATCGCGCTCACCGACGGACTCATCGGCACCTTCGCGACCGCCGACGACGAGAGCCTGCGCCAGAACCGGTGCTTCCTGTACCACGTGATCGGCGGCGGGACCGGCGACTGGGACGTGCCCGTGGGCGGGATGGGACGCGTGACCGCCGAGCTCGAGCGCGCCGCGCGCGAGGCGGGGGCCTCGATCCGCACGCGCGCCGAGGTCGTGTCGGTCACGCCCGACGGCGAGGTCGTCCTCGCCGACGGCGACACCGTGAGCGGCAGGGTCCTGTTGAGCGGCGTCGGACCGGCCGTCCTCGATCGACTGCTGGCCGCGGGCGGTGTCGACTCGTCGGCGCAGTCGGGAGAACGGAACCCCGAGGGCGCGCAGGTCAAGGTGAACATGCTCCTGCGCCGTCTTCCGCGTCTGCGCGACGACCGCGTGGCCCCGGAGGCCGCCTTCGCCGGGACGTTCCACGTCAACGAGACGATGACGCAGCTCGACGACGCCTATCGCACCGCGGTGGGCGGCGGCATCCCTCACCCGCTCCCCGCCGAGATCTACTGCCACTCGCTGACCGACCCCACGATCCTCGGCGCCGAGCTGCGCGGTTCGGGCGCGCAGACGCTCACGCTGTTCGGGCTCCAGGTGCCCCACCGTCTCACCCAGGGCGATGACGGAGAGGCGCTGCGCGCCGAGCTGCTCGAGGCCGCCCAGCGCTCGCTCGACAGCGTGCTCGCCGAGCCCATCGCCGACGTCGTCTACGACGCGCCGGACGGGTCGCCCTGCATCGAGGCGAAGACCACGGCCGACCTCGAGGACGAGCTCGGCATGATGGGCGGAGACATCTTCCACGGATCGCTGTCCTGGCCCTGGGCTGAGGACGACGAGCCGCTCGACACCCCGGCCGAGCGCTGGGGCGTCGCGACGCCGCATCCGTCCGTCCTGCTGTGCGGGTCGGGCTCGCGTCGCGGCGGCGCCGTGAGCGGACTGGGCGGACACAGCGCGGCGATGGCCGCGATCGAGATGCTCGCGGGCTGAATCCGGATGCCGCGCTACGGCCGCGGGGGCAGAGGCGGCGGAGGCGGGAAGCCCTCGTAACCGGGCGCGGCGGAAGGCTGCGGGGCGGGCGGGGCGATCATCTGCGCTCCGGGCGAGAGGTAGCCCGTGTAGTACGCGCCCCAGTCCGGCGATCCGTCGGGGAGGAACGGCAGCGGCGTCACTCCGTCGATGAAGGTGGGCCACGCCTGGACCGGTGTCGGTGCCGGCGGCTGCGGTGCAGAGGGCGCGTACACGGCCGCCGCGTGCGGCGTCTTCGGGGCGAACAGCACGTTCACCAGCGGGACGAGAGTGGTGCCGACGGCCGCGAGGATCGCCGCCGCGACGACGAAGCGCCAGTAGAGCTCGGGGAAGTCGACGTACTCGTTGAGCATGAGGGGCACGATGAGCAGCACCGCGAGCGAGACCACGAGAACGACGGTGACGATCGTGACCACCTGCGTGAACGTCGTGGAGTGACGCGCGGACGCCTTCATGTACAGGCGCACGTGCAGGAGCGCGAGCTGCACGATCAGGACGATCAGCAGGAACATGATGAGGCGGGTGAAGCCCGCGAACATGTAGCGCTCCGGCATCCAGATCATGACGGCGCCGATCAGGAGCAGCACGACCCAGCCCACCATGCTCGCGAGCGCGAACCAGGCCGGACGCCGGGGTGCGAGGTGGGCGTCGAGGATGCCGGCGCCCGAGAACGCGACGAGGAGGAGGATCGTCAGGAACGCCTTGCCGACGATGCCGTCCTGCGATCCGACGAAGACCCATACGACGCACACCACGGCGGCGGCGATGAGTGCTCCGATCGCGACCCAGATCGCGGCGCGGATGAGCGGCGACGAGCCGGCGCTGCGCGACGACTCGACGGCGTGGGGATCGGGAACCGACATGACGCTCCTCGTCTCACCGGCTGCTCGACTGCCGGCGCCTCCATCCTGACACGACGGGGTGTTCAGACGTGGGCGCGCGCGAGTCCGTCGACGAGTTCGGCGCCCGGCAGCGCGAGCAGCGCGCGACCGGGCAGGAACAGCTTGCTTCCCCGGACACCCCCGCCGATCACGACCTCGGGCGCAGCCGCCACCGCGGCGTCGACGAGGATCGGCCAGTGCGCGGGAAGGCCCACCGGGGTGATCCCGCCGTACTCCATGCCGGTGAGCTCGACGGCCTCGTCCATCGGCGCGAACGAGGCGCTGCGCACATCGAGCCGGCGGCGCACCACGCCGTTGACATCGGCCCGCGTCGTCGCGAGCACGATGCACGCGGCGTAGCGCACATCGCCGCCGCGCTTGCCCTTGACGATCACGCAGTTCGCGCTCGCGGCGAGATCGACGCCGTAGCGTTCGCAGAACTCCGCGGGGTCGGCGAGCTCCGCATCGATCTCGGCGACCCCGATCGTCCCGGCCACCTCGGGGTCGAGACGGCGAATCCCGTCGGCGACCGAGGGCGCGACGAGATCGAGGTGATCCGGAGCGGGTGCCGCGACGAGCGTTCCAGTGGCGGTCCAGGTCATGCGGCCACGCTATCGCCCTGTCTAGGCTGTCGACGATGGGAGCGTCAGGCGGAGCGCGGAGGGCGGGACGTGAGCCCGCTCGTCGCGCGCTGTCGGCGACGCGACTCGTCGGGGCGAGGTCGCGTGCCCGCGTCGGTCTTCTGGTGAGCACGGCGGCGACCGTCGCGATCGCGGTGGCGACCGTCTGCCTCGTCCTGGCCCTGCTCGACGCCTCGGTGGCGACCGCCGGTCGTCCCGCACCGCCGGGGGTGGCGCCCGACGACCTCGCCGATCAGATCGAGGCGGGCGCGTCGGCGCTGACCTCGGCGGCTCCGGCGCTCGTGCTGCTGGTGGCGATCATCGCCGGAACGGCGGTCGCCCAGCTCGCGAGACTCGTCGCCGCGGCCCGCGAGCACGAGACCGCGACCCTGCGGGCGCGCGGACTGTCACGCCGGCAGGCGTGGGCCGTCGGCGCTGCGGAAGGCGTCGTCGTGTCGCTCCTGGGATCCGTGGCGGGTGTCGCGGTCTCGACGGCGGCACTCGTCGTGACGCCGGCGAGCGTGCCGGCCCGTTGGCCGTGGATCCTCGCGACCTTCGTCGTGCTCGCCGCCGTCTATGCGATCGCGCTGCGCCGCGGAGAACGGGGCGCGACCACCACGAGGGCCGGCCGGGCGACGACCGTGGCTCTTCTCGTCGTCGTCCTTCTCGCTGCGGCGCTGGTGCTGTGGCAGCTTCCGCACGCGCGCGGGACGGGATTCGACCCGATCGTCGCGATCGCCCCCGCCGTCCTGCTGATGACCGGCGCGATCATCGCCCTGGCCGCCTTCGGGACCCTCGCGGCGGCGTGGTCCCGCCCCGCCGCGGCGTTCCCCGGCCTGCAGCCCGGCTATCCCGCGCGGCAGGTGGCCCGTCGCACACCGATCTACGCCGTCGCCGTACTGCTCGTGGCGCTGTCGGTCGCGCAGGCGGTGTTCGCCTCGGCGTACGCCTCGACCTGGCAGGCGATGTCATCGGACTCCGCGGCCGTGCGCGCCGGCGCCGACCTGCGCGTCGACATGTCGCCCCAGGCGACGCGTCCCGTCGACGTCGCGACGGCCGCGGGTGTCGAAGGCGTCGATCGGGCGGCGCCGGTCCTCGTCGGGGAGGTCGAGATCGGCGGCGCCGACGCGCAGCTGGTCGCCGTTCCCGCCGACGCGGTGGGATCCGTCGTGGCGGCCGCCGGCGGGCTGATCGACAAGGACGCGCTCGCGGCCGCCGGATCGACCGCGGGCACCGTGACCGCCGGTCCGCTGCCCCTCGGAGACGCCGCCACCGGTCTGCGCGTGACGGCGAGGGCCGAGTTCGCAGCCCGATCGCGGCCGGACGTCGCGCTCTCCGCGCTGCTGATCGATGCGAACGGCGCGCCGGCCCGCGTGCTGCTCGACCAGAGCAGCCGAGCCGACGACGGCCAGGTGGCGTCCATCGTGGCCGAAGCACCGCTGCCCGAAGGATCGGCGCCGTGGAGCCTGCTCGCCGTCACGGCCGACCGCGGAAGGATCTTCACGGGCGACACGCTGCGGCTCTCGCTCGAGTCCGCCGAGGCGGTGGGGGTCGGCTCGCTCGGGATCGCCGCCGAGACCGAGCTCGGCATCGGCGAGACCGACGTCGTGGTGTGGCTCGCCGACGACGGGGCATTCGCCGCGGGGACGGAGCCCGCCCCGGTCGCCGCCGTCGTGTCCGAGACGCTCGCCGCCCGCCTCGGCGTCGCCGAGGGCGACGTCTTCGAGTTCCGCTACGCCCGGAGCGGGCGCGAGGGGCAGGCGGTGGTGTCGTCGGTCACGGGCGTGGTCCCCGGCGCCTCCCTCCCGCTCGCGTTCTTCACGCCCTCGGATGCGCTCCTCGTCTCGCAGCTGCAGCGGGGCACGTCCATCGTGCCGCCGAACTCGGTGTGGGCCGCGGGATCGCTGTCGGCGGCCGAGCCGCTGAGCGCCGCGCTCGGCGACAGGATCGTGCTCACGACCGCGCCCGGGGTCGCCGCACAGGTCGTCGGAGCGCTCATCCCCGGCTGGTGGATCGCCACGGCGGGCGCGATGGCGATGTCGCTGATGGCGGCGTTCGGGATCGTCCAGACCCTGGCGAT
>JBEVLS010000108.1:0-7895 GCA_040509015.1 Microbacterium sp. | reverse complement strand
ATGCACCACGTGTGCTTCGCCACGCACGAGAAGCACAACATCCTCGCCATCTGCGACAAGCTCGGCGCGCTGCGCCGCTCGGACGCGATCGAACGGGGCCCCGGCCGTCACGGCGTCTCGAACGCGTTCTATCTCTACCTGCGCGATCCCGACGGTCACCGCGTCGAGGTCTACACGCAGGACTACTACACCGGAGACCCCGACAACCCGGTCGTCACGTGGGACGTGCACGACAATCAGCGCAGGGACTGGTGGGGCAACCCCGTCGTGCCCTCGTGGTACACGGACGGATCCCTCGTGCTCGACCTCGACGGCACCCCGCAGCCCGTCGTCGCGCGCACCGACTCGTCCGAGATGGCCGTCACGATCGGCGCGGACGGGTTCTCCTACACCCGGCCGCCCGAGGGACTCCCGTCATCGCCGGAGTTCAAGCTCGGCAACCAGCTCTGACCCCTGGAGAACGCATGCCACTCTCACCCGATCAGATCGCCCGGATCGCCGCGGAGCTCGCCGAGGCGGATCGCTCCCACACGGTGATCCCCCGCATCACCGCGCGCTACCCGGAGGCGACGATCGAGGATTCGTATGCCATCCAGGGCATGTGGCGCGACGAGAACGTCGCCGCGGGCAGACGCCTGGTCGGACGCAAGATCGGCCTGACCTCGAGGGCCATGCAGGAGGCCACCGGCATCACCGAGCCCGACTACGGCGTCATGTTCGACGACACGGTCTACGCGAGCGGCGCCGAGATCGCCGCGGACGTCTTCTCGAACGTCCGCATCGAAGTCGAGCTCGCTTTCGTGCTGAAGGAGCCGCTCGAGGGCCCGGACTGCACGCTCGAGGACGCCCTCGCCGCGATCGACTACGCGTTCCCCGCCCTCGAGATCCTCAACTCCCACATCGAGCTCGAGGGCCGCACGATCGTCGACACGATCTCGGACAACGCCGCGTACGGGGGCATGGTGCTCGGGGACGTGCGCAAGCGCCCCGACGAGATCGACCTGCGCTGGGTGCCCGCGCTTCTCTACCGCAACGGTGAGATCACCGAGACCGGCGTCGCGGCGGGAGTGCTCGACCACCCCGCGACCGGCGTGGCGTGGCTCGCGAACAAGGTCCACCACCACGGCGCGCGGCTCGAGGCCGGCGAGATCATCCTCGCCGGCTCGTTCACCCGTCCGATGTGGGTCTCCGCCGGAGACGAGGTACGGTGCGACTACGGTCCGATGGGAGTCATCACATGCCGCTTCGTCTGACACCGACCTTCCGCGACGCGCTGAGCGCGGCATCCCGCCCGCTCGCGGGCATGTGGGTGTGCTCGGGGTCACCGCTCGTCGCCGAGATCTGCGCGGGCGCGGGCCTGGACTGGCTGCTGATCGACATGGAGCACGGCCCCAACGGGCTGGAGTCCGTCCTCGGGCAGCTCCAGGCCGTCGCCGCGTACCCGGTGACCCCGGTCGTGCGCGTGCCGATCGGCGACGTCGTCACGATCAAGCAGGTGCTCGACCTCGGCGCGCAGAACATCCTCGTGCCGATGGTGTCGTCGGCCGACGAGGCCCGCGCCGCCGTGGAGTCCGTCCGCTATCCCCCTCGAGGGCGACGAGGGGTGGGTTCGGCGCTCGCGCGCTCGGCGCGCTGGAACCGTGTCGACGGCTACCTCGCGGACGCCGACGAGCACGTGTCGCTGTTCGTGCAGATCGAGACCGCCACCGGGGTCGACGCGGCCGCCGAGATCGCCTCGGTCGACGGCGTCGACGGCGTCTTCGTCGGCCCGAGCGATCTCGCCGCCTCGATGGGCCTGCTCGGCGCACAGACCCACCCCGACGTCGTGGCCGCCGTCCACCGCGCCTTCGCAGCCGTGGCGGCCGCGGGCAAGCCTGTCGGCGTGAATGCCTTCGATCCGGATGCCGCGCAGTCGTACCTCGACGCGGGCGCATCGTTCGTGCTGGTCGCCGCCGACGTCTCGCTGCTCGCGCGCGGATCCGAAGCTCTCGCCGCACGCTGGACCTCCGGCGACGCCATAGACCGCGCGTCGTACTGACGTCAAGCGGTCACGCGCTCGTCATCCGGGTCTGTCAGGCTGTGGCGATGAGCAGACACGTCACGAGCCGCATCGTCCTGAACATCACCGAACCGGCAGACCTCGTGTTCGCGATCTCGGTCTCGCGCCACTACGTTCCGACGAGCGAGAGCCTCTCGGCACTGCTCGACGGCGCGCCCGTCGACGTCGATGAGCTCTCCGACGTGCACGGCACGCGCCTGCACCGGATTCTGAGCGGAGTCGGCGAGCTGATCGTGGAGTACAGCGCCGACGTCCCCGACACCGGCGAGGCCGACGGCGTCGACGACGTCGACCTGCTGACGTACACGCGTCCGAGCCGCTATGCGGAATCCGACGCGCTGGCCCCCACCGCGGCCGCGGAGTTCGCCGGGATCGGCGACCACGCCTCGCTCCTCGCATCGGTGTCGTCGTGGGTCGGCACACGGCTCGCCTACGTGCCCGGATCGTCGCTGCCGACGGACGGCGCGACGCGGACGCTCCTGGCCCGGCAGGGGGTGTGCCGGGACTACGCGCATCTCAGCACCGCACTGCTGCGCAGCCTCGGCATCCCCGCACGCCTCGTCGCCGTCTACGCCCCCGGTCTCGACCCGATGGACTTCCACGCGGTCACCGAGGCGTGGGTGGACGGCGCATGGAGGGTCGTCGACGCCACGACCCTCGCACCGCGCTCGACCCTCGTGCGCATCGCGACGGGCCGGGACGCCGCCGACACGGCTTTCCTCAACGTGATGTCGGGCCGGGCCGACCTCGTCGACGTGACCGTCACGGCGACGGCTGACGTCCTGCCGAACGACGACCTGAACCAGATGGTCTCGATCGCCTGACACCGCCGGGCGGGCGTGGCAGGCTTTACCCCATGAAGGCCTGGCTGGTGCGATTCGTCTCGCTCTACGTGTTCAACGTCGTCGTGCTGCTGCTCGTCGGCTGGCTGCTGCCCGGCGTCAACGTCGGCTGGGCCGCGTTCTGGGCGAGCGTCATCCTCACCGCCGCCACGATCTGGCTCAAGCCGGCCGTGACGAAGCTCTTCCGCGGGATGGCCGCGCGGTCGGCGGATCAGCGGACGAGGCTCGGCGAGAAGCTGGTCCAGTGGGGACTCGTGCTCATCGTCGAGATCATCGTCTGGGTGCTCGTCGTGCTGCTGTCGCGGGTGAACGTCACGGGCTGGTTCTGGGGTTGGGTGCTGCCTCCCATCGCGCTCCTCATCGCCTGGGCGATCTACGACGCGATCGACGACAAGGTCGAGGCCCGCGCCGGCGCGCTGTACGACAAGGCCACGCGAGGGCGCTCGGTGTCGACGGACACCGCCGCTCCCCCGGTCGCCCCGAGCCCCGCAGCCCAGGCGGGCCGCCGTGAGCTGAAGGACGGCCTGACCGACGAGCAGCGACGGATGCTCGACGAACTCTGACGCCCGGCATCCGTGACGACCGTGTAACAAAGAGACCCGCGCGACCCCGGCACGGCCTCCGCCGCGACAAAATGGACGGAGTCCAACCGCGCCCACAGCACGAGCGCACCCGAGTCCTGGAGGCACCCCGTGTCGCGTCGCACCCCTCTCTTCCGCACCGCCGCCGTCGGCATCGCCCTCGCCGCCCTCGCCCTCACGGGCTGCGCCTCGGGCGGCGCTCCCGCCGGCGACGCGTCCGAGCCCGCGGCCGACGAGGGCTACATCACCCCCGGCAAGCTCACGATCGCCACGGGCGACATCGCCTACGAGCCCTACGTCGTCGACGACGACCCGTCGTCGGGCGAGGGCTTCGAAGCGGCCATCGCCTACGCGATCGCCGACCAGCTCGGCTTCGCGGCCGACGACGTCGAGTGGGTGCGCACGAGCTTCGAGGCCGCCATCGCACCCGGCCCGAAGAACTTCGACTTCAACATCCAGCAGTACACGATCACCGACGAGCGCAAGCAGGCTGTCGACTTCTCGTCGCCCTACTACTCCGCGAGCCAGGCCGTCGTCGCGATCAACGGCGGCGCCGCGGACGGCGTCGACTCGATCGACGGGCTCAAGGACCTCACGCTCGGCGCCATGGCCGGTTCGACGAGCGCGCAGACGATCGAGGACGTCATCGAGCCGAGCGTCGAGCCGCTGCTGTACGCGTCGAACGAAGACGCCGTCGCGGCCTTCAACGCCGGCCAGTTCGACGCGTTCGTGATCGACCTGCCGACGGCCTACCTCGCCACGGCCCTGTACATCGAGGACTCCTACATCGTGGGCGAGCTTCCCGCGGGCGGCGTCGCGGACGAGTGGGGCGTCGTGCTCGGCAAGGACTCCCCCCTCACCGACCGCGTGTCCGAGGCGATCGACGCGCTCCGCGAGGACGGCACGCTCGAAGAGATCACCGACGAGTGGCTCGGCGCGGGCCAGGGCGTCACGCTGCTCCAGTGACCTCCGCGGTCGCGGCGCCCTGTACGGTCGTGGCGTGACGACACGCACGCCGAGCGCACTCGAGCTCGATCGTCGCGCCTACCGGACGCGCCGTTCGCAGCGCTCGGTCCTCGTCGCGATCGCGTCCTCGCTCGCGTTCGCCGTCATCGTCTGGCTCACGGTCGTCAACACGCCGGGGTGGGCGGCGGTGCAGCAGTCGTTCTTCGATCCCGCGATCGCGCTCGATTCGCTGCCGCGCATCTGGGACGGATTCCTCCTGAACCTGCAGGTGCTCGGGCTGTCGCTGATCACGGTCGGCGCGTTCGCTCTGCTCCTGGCGTTCCTTCGCACTCTTCCCGGGCCCGTGTTCTTCCCGCTGCGCGTCCTCGCCGGCGCCTATACCGACATCTTCCGCGGTCTGCCGTTCATCATCGTCCTGTACATCATCGGGTTCGGCCTGCCCGCGCTCATCGGCGTGCGCATCCCCGTCATCGTGCTCGGCACGATCGCGGTGACGCTGACGTACTCCGCGTACGTGTCCGAGGTCATCCGCGCCGGGATCGACGCCGTCCACCCCTCGCAGCGGCTCGCCGCGCGAGCCCTCGGTCTCGGCTACGGCCAGACCCTGCGCCGGGTCGTCCTCCCCCAGGCTCTGCGCAAGATCACGCCGCCGCTGATGAACGACTTCGTCGCGATGCAGAAGGACGTCGGCCTGATCTCGATCCTCGGAGCGATGGATGCCGTGCTCGCGGCCAAGATCGAGTCGTCGCAGACCTACAACTTCACGCCCTACATCGTGGCCGGCATCCTGTTCATCCTGCTCGCGATCCCCACGATCAGGCTCACGGACTGGTACACGGCGCGGCTGCGGCGGCGCGAGCAGATGGGATCGATCCTGTGACCGCGCTGCTGCGCGCCGAGGACCTCTGGAAGTCGTTCGGCGAGAAGGAGGTCCTTCGCGGGGTCTCGCTCGATCTCGCCGCGCACGAGGTCGTGGCCGTGATCGGCGCGAGCGGGTCGGGCAAGTCGACGCTCCTGCGCTGCCTCAACCTGCTCGAACCCATCGACGACGGACGCATCCTGCTCGGCGACGAGGACATCTCCGATCCGCGCGTCGACGCCAACCGCGTGCGAGCAAGATTCGGTGCGGTGTTCCAGAGCTTCAACCTCTTCCCGCACCTGTCGGTGCTCGACAACGTGACGCTGTCGGCACGCGTGGTGCACAAGATGTCGCGACAGGATGCCGAGGCTCGCGGCATGGCGCTTCTCGAGCGCGTCGGCCTGGCCGACAAGGCGCGCGAACACCCCGACCGTCTGTCGGGCGGACAGCAGCAGCGCGCCGCGATCATCCGCGCCATCGCGACCGAGCCCGAAGTCCTCATGCTCGACGAGATCACCTCCGCACTCGACCCCGAGCTCGTCGGCGAAGTGCTCGAGCTCGTGCGTCAGCTCGCCGAGGAGGGCGCGACGATCCTCATGGCGACGCACGAGATGGCGTTCGCGCGCGACGTCGCCCATCGCGTGGTGTTCCTCGACGGCGGCCGCATCATCGAGCAGGGCCCGCCCGCCGAGGTCTTCGGCGCCCCGCGAGAGGCCCGCACGCGCGAGTTCCTCGCGCGCTTCACCGCCTGAGCGAGATGCGCGGCGCCGAGGCCCGCCTTGAAACCCCGACGGCGGCGCGATCCGCCGCGCGCCGTCTGGCCGACGTGCCTCGGCGTCAGGCCGTCGTGCGCTCGGCCGCCTCGACCACGTTCGTCATGAGCAGGGCGACCGTCATGGGGCCGACACCGCCGGGGTTCGGCGACACGTAGCCGGCCACCTCGACGACGTCGGGGTGCACGTCGCCGTACACGCGGCTCTTGCCCGTCTCGGGGTCGACGTCACGCGTCACGCCGACGTCGAGCACGGCTGCGCCCTCCTTGACATGCTCGGGCCGCACGATGTGCCTGACACCCGCCGCGGCGACGATGACGTCGGCGAGCGCGAGGTGACCCGCCAGATCGGTCGTGCCGGTGTGGGTGAGGGTCACGGTCGCGTTGATCTCGCGCCGCGTGAGGAGCAGCCCGATCGAGCGTCCGATCGTCACGCCGCGCCCCACGACCACGACGTGCTTGCCGCTCAGGTCGTAGTCGTTGCGCAGCAGCAGCTCGATGACGCCGCGGGGCGTGCAAGGCAGCGGCGTCGTGATCGGCGCGTTGACGTTCAGCACGAGGCGGCCGAGGTTCGTCGGGTGCAGCCCGTCGGCGTCCTTCGCCGGGTCGATCCGCTCGAGGATCGCGTCGGTGTCGAGATGCTTCGGCAGCGGGAGCTGCACGATGTAGCCGTGGCACGCGTCGTCGGCGTTGAGGGCGTCGATCGTCGCCTCGACGTCGGCCTGCGTCGCATCGGCGGGCAGCTCGATCTGGATCGAGTTCATGCCGATCGCCTCGGACTCGCGGTGCTTCATGCCCACGTACAGCTGCGATGCGGGGTCCGCGCCGACGAGCACCGTCGCGATGCCGGGAACGATGCCGCGCTCCGCGAGCGCGGCCACGCGCTCACGCAGCTCGGCCTTGATCTCGGCCGCCGCGGCCTTTCCGTCGAGTCTGATCGCCGTCATGTCGTCTCTTCTCTCGAGTCGTGGTGGCCCGGCCCCGGTCGTGAACCGTACCGATCGCGGCGAACCCGACGCCGGGGGGGGCGGGTTCGACGCGATCGGTTCCGTTCGACGACGGATGCCGGAGCGGAGGGCTACTGCTGAAGGCCGGGGTACAGCGGGAAGGCCGCCGTCAGCGCGGCCACGCGCGTGCGCAGGGCCTCGACGTCGGCGCCGGGAAGCAGCGCGAGGGCGATGATGTCGGCGACCTCGGTGAACTCGGCGTCGCCGAACCCGCGCGTCGCGAGGGCGGGCGTGCCGATGCGCAGACCCGACGTGACCATCGGGGGCCGCGGGTCGTTCGGCACGGCGTTGCGGTTCACCGTGATGTGGATCTCGTGGAGGAGGTCCTCGGCCTGCTTGCCGTCGATCTCGGCGTCGCGGAGGTCGACGAGAACGAGGTGCACGTCGGTGCCGCCCGAACGGACGGCGATGCCGGCATCCTTCACGTCCTGCTGCGACAGCCGCTCGGCGATGAGGTGCGCACCGCTGAGCACGCGCTCCTGGCGCTCCTTGAACTCAGGGGTCGCGGCGAGCTTGAACGCCGTCGCCTTGGCGGCGATGACGTGCATGAGGGGTCCGCCCTGCTGACCGGGGAACACCGCGGAATTGATCTTCTTCGCGATGTCGGCGTCATTGGTGAGGATGAACCCCGAGCGGGGTCCGCCGATCGTCTTGTGCACGGTCGACGACACGACGTGGGCGTGCGGCACCGGGTTCGGGTGCAGTCCTGCGGCGACGAGGCCGGCGAAGTGCGCCATGTCGACCCACAGCAGGGCGCCCACCTCGTCGGCGATCGCGCGGAACGCGGCGAAATCGAGCTGACGGGGGTA
>JBEVLS010000107.1:0-6220 GCA_040509015.1 Microbacterium sp. | reverse complement strand
CGTAGAGGTCGGCGTGCGTCGAACGACCGAGCGCCCACGAGATCCACGCGGCGGTCGCGAGCGAGCCCGCCCGATGCGACGGGGGAGCGAGCGCCGCCACGCGGCGCGCGAGTCCGAGCGCCGCGGCCAGGCGCTCGGGATCGGGCCGCTCGCCCTCGCCCCACATCTGCATCGCGAGATGCGCGGGGTACTCCTCGCCGTCCTCCCACCTCAGCTGGGCGTCGAGGGCCTCGTCGCCTCCTGACTGGCCCCGGCACCACTGCACGAGGGCGATGTCGCGAAGCGCGGGCCGTGCCAGACACCACGCGATCGTCGCCGCGTCGAAAGGGGCCAGCGACGTCGCATCCCACGCGAGCATGCCTTCGAAGAGCGCGGGCAGGTCGTCGAGCGCGCAGACGGCAGCCAGCGCCTGCGGGTCGACGCGACCGTCGTCCGCGGGAAGATCGCAGGCGTCGACCGCCGAGACCCGGCCGGTCGCGGCATCCGGACCGCACAGCACCCGCACCGCGCCCCCGAAGGCAGACAGGGCGCGGCTCACCGCGTCGCGATCGGCGCGAGCCGCCTCGGGCAGGTCGGCGCCCGAGGCCTGATCGCCCGCCGAGGTGCGACCGCCCAGCTCGGACAGCTCGCGCACGAGTCCGTCGCCGCCGTAGCGTCCCCACCCGTCGGAGGCGACCCACATCGCGTCGGTGACGTCGAGTCCGCACGCGTGGGCGCGACCCTCCAGCGCGTCGGTGAGCGCACGCCGGGGCGCCCCGCTCGTCGCGCTCTCGTCCGCGTACACCACGAGCGCGACGGCGTCGGCGCTCGAGACCCGGCACGCCATTCCGATCACGGTCGCCGCGATGCGGTCCACCGCGGCGTCGTCGTCGGGCAGGTCGAAGCGCATCGCGCCGAGCGAACGGGCACCCGCGAACGGGATCACCACCAGGCTCCGCCGAGGCGTGAACCCGAGCATGCGGGGGACGAGGGACAGGAACTCCGCCGCATCCGCGGCTTTCACGATTGTCGTCATGCCATGAGCGTGCGGCGCGGGCCGACGACCCGTCGACCACGGTCCCGTCGGCGGGCGAACTCCGCACGGAGGGGCCTCGGGGGAGGAGCCGACGACGGGGCGCGTATCCTGGACGCATGGAGAACTACTGGGTCGCGGTGGTGTGGTCGCTGCTTCCCACCGTGGTCGTGAGCGTCATCTTCTTCTTCGTCCTGCGCAGCGTCATCCGCGCCGACCGCAACGAGCGCAAGCAGTACGCCCGCATCGAGGCCGAGGAGCGCGCGAAGATGGGCCTTCCGCCCCGCGAGACCGTCGACCCGGTCGAAGGCTCGGCAGCCGTCGCCGACTCGGCGGCTCAGCGCTGACCGACCCTCCTACTACGCTGGGCAGACGTCCGCGTACGCGAAGGGGAGGCACATGAGCGTCAGCATCACGTTCGACTGGACGTGGTGGGTCATTCTCGTGTTCATCGTCGACCTGGTCGTGCGCATCACCGCGATCATCGTCGTTCCGCGCAACCGGCGTCCCACCGCGGCGATGGCGTGGCTCCTCGCCATCTACTTCATCCCGCTCATCGGGGTGTTCCTGTTCCTGCTCATCGGCAACCCGCGCCTGCCGCGCAAACGCCGCAAGAAGCAGGAGCAGATCAACGGCTACATCAGCGAGACGAGCGAGCACCTCGACTTCGGCACGCTCCGGCCGCACGCCCCCGAGTGGTTCACATCGCTCGTCACGCTCAACCGCAACCTGGGCGCGATGCCGCTCGCGGGCGACAACGGCGCGCACCTCATCTCGGAGTACCAGAAGAGCCTCGACGCGATGGCGGACGCGATCCGCACGGCCGAGCGCTACGTCCACGTCGAGTTCTACATCCTCCAGACCGACGAGTCGACCGACAACTTCTTCCGTGCGCTCGAAGAGGTCGCCGCGCGCGGCGTGACGGTCCGCGTGCTCATGGACCACTGGGCGAACCGCGGCAAGCCGTTCTACAAGAAGACGATCAAGCGGCTCAACGCGATGGGCGCGCAGTGGCACCTCATGCTCCCCGTGCTGCCGTTCCGCGGCAAGTACCAGCGCCCCGATCTGCGCAACCACCGCAAGCTCCTCGTCGTCGACGGCAGCGTCGCCTTCATGGGTTCGCAGAACGTCACCGACTCGACGTACAACCTCCCCAAGAACATCAAGCGGGGCCTGCACTGGGTCGACCTGATGGTGCAGGTCGAGGGGCCGATCGTGGCATCCATCAACGCCGTGTTCCTCTCGGACTGGTACAGCGAGACCGATGAGGTCCTCACGGACGAGATCGACCTCTTCGACGTGTCGTCCGGCCCGGGCGACCTCGACTGCCAGATCATCCCGTCGGGCCCGGGCTTCGAGTTCCAGAACAACCTCAAGCTGTTCGCGGGGCTCCTGTACGCGGCGCAGCGCAAGATCATCATCGTCAGCCCCTACTTCGTGCCCGACGAGGCGCTCCTCCTCGCTATCACCACGGCCTGCCAGCGCGGCATCCACGTCGAGCTCTTCGTGTCGGAGGAGGGCGACCAGGCGCTCGTCTATCACGCGCAGCGCAGCTATTACGAGGCGCTCCTGCGGGCGGGTGTCGAGATCCACATGTACCAGCGCCCCTACATCCTGCACTCGAAGTCGATGACGATCGACGACGAGGTCGCCATCATCGGGTCGAGCAACATGGACATGCGCTCGTTCGGTCTCAACCTCGAGATCTCGATGCTCGTGCGCGGCGAGGAGTTCATCCGCGAGATGCGGGAGGTCGAGCAGCAGTACCGCGAGCTCAGCCGGCAGCTCACGCTCGAGGAATGGATGAAGCAGCCCCTGCGCTCCACGGTCCTCGACAACCTCGCCCGCCTGACCTCCGCCCTGCAATAGGGCACATTCGCGGGGATTCGTGACACGCGCGTTATCGTCTTCCCCGGGATCGTCCGGCGGAGTGCGCCACGATAGGCAGTGACGGATGCCGCGGGTCGCGGCATCGCGCCCGCTCCCCGACGGAAGGCCCTGCCATGTCCCGCTCCGCCCGCACCGTGCTCTCGACGCTCGGGATCGTTCTTCTCGCCGCCGGCGCACTCTCGGGATGCGCGACCGCGATCGACGCCGGAGGCACGCCGTCGGGCAGCTCCGCGCCCGACGTGCCGCTGGCCACCGACCTCGAGCTCGACGCGGTCTGGCTCGACGGTGGCCGCACGATCGGCCTCGTCACGCAGGGCTCGTCGACGTGCGTGCCGACCGCGGGCGACGCGACCTTCGCGAACGGCGTCATCGACGTGACGTTCGTCGAGCCCGCCGAAGACACCGCGTGCACGCGTGACATGGTCCCGCGCGTGACGCTGGTCGCCACCCCCGAAGGCGTGGACCCGACGCAGGACGTCGAGATCACCGTCACCGGCGAAGGCTACGCGGGCGACACCGATCTCGACGGCGTGGCCGGCCTCGCCGTCGGCGGCGAGACCGACTACCTTCCGAGCGCCGGATGGACGGGCGAAGACGGCCAGTTCGTGATCCTGTCGTGGGGTTCGTCGTCCTGTGCTCCCGTTCTCGAGCAGGCCGTGGCATCCTCGCCCTCGGAGGTCACCGCCACGTTCATGACCCCGCCGGCCGACCAGGTCTGCACGATGGACATGGCTCCTCGCGGTGTCGTCGCCCAGGTCGCCGACCTCGAGGACGACGGCGAGGTCTTCGTGACCCTGCAGGGTGGCGAGTTCGACAACATCCGCATCCCGATCGTCGGCTCCGACTGAGCGCACGGGCTCGCCCGCGCCTCTACTCGCCTGTCGCATTCGGTCGCTGCGAGCGGCGATTCGCGACAGGCGAGTCCGGCCGCGGGCGCGGGGGTTGTCCACAGGGCGCGAGTCATCCACAGAATCGGGCTCTTGCGCGGGCGGCGATCGAACAGCGGGCCACGATGAGCGGATGCCGATCGCACCGCTCCCCGACGAGCTCGGCGAGCGGTTCAGCGTGTCGCGCGCTCTCGACGCCGGAGTGTCGAGACGCCGCCTGAGGGCCCAGGACCTCGACCGGCCGTTCCACGGCGTCCGTGTACGCAGGCCCGGTGCCTCGGCGCCCGCGGAGCCCGATTCCGGCGCCCGCAGGCGCGACCCACGCGAGGTCGAGCATCTCCGACGTGCGCTCGACTACGAGACGCGCATGTCGGAGCACGAGTTCTTCTGCGGTGTCACCGCGGCACTTCGGTGGGGCATCAGCATCCCGCTCTCTCTGATCGAGGATCGTCCGCTCGACGTCGCAGTGCTCGCGCCGCGGCGCCTTCCCCGGAGCAGAGGAGTGCGCGGCCACCAGGTGCTGACCGCTCGCACGACGCTCGTGACGGACCCCGCGTCCGGAAGACTCGTCACCGACCCCGCCACGACCTGGGCGATGCTCGGCGCGCTCATCTCGGATGTCCGCGACCTCGTCGCGGCGGCTGACTCGGTCGTTCGGGACTGGCGTGTCGATCAACCCATGGCCTCCGTCGCCGATCTGGAGCGGGTCATCAGGATGGGGCGACGTGTCGGTATCGGCAGGCTGCGCGAGGCGCTGCCGCTGGTGCGAACGCGCTCCGCGTCTCGCCCCGAGACCCGCACACGACTCGCGCTCATCGATGCCGGGCTGCCGGAACCGGCTCTCAACTTCACCGTGACCGACGAAGGCTCGAAGCTCGCCTGCGTCGACCTCGCCTACCCGCGGCGGCGGATCGCTGTCGAGTACGAAGGCGAGCATCACCTGCTCGATCCGGTGCAGTGGTCGCGCGACATCGCGAGGTACGAGCGACTGGCGGCCGCGGGGTGGATCGTCGTCCGCGTCACCAAGACGGAGCTGTTCGGTCATCCCTGGACGATCGCGAGCCGCGTCCGCGCCGCGGCCGCATCGCGGCGCTAGTCCCTCTTCTTCTCTACGCCGCCGCTCCGCCCGCGGTGCTCCGTTCGCCTGTCACATCCGGCCGCGCCGCGCCGCCCTCCGCGACAGGCGAGCAGCCCCGGGTTCGAGCACACGGCGCTCAGCTGTCGCGAAGAGCCGCGGGGCGCGGCGATCTGCGACAGGGGAACACCCAGGGCCGCGACCCGAGTCAGAAGCCGTCGGCGCGGACGAGCAGCTCGCCGATCTCGCAGTCGAGCGCACGGCAGATCGCCGAGAGCGTCGAGTAGCGGATCGCCCGGGCTCGGTCGTTCTTGAGGATCGACAGGTTCACCACCGACACCCCGACGAGCTCCGACAGGCGCGCGAGGGTCATCCCGCGCTCGGCGAGCAGCTCGTCCAGGCGGCAGTGGACCCCGGTGGGTCCTTCGTCCTCGGACGGGGTCATACGAGACCCGCGGTGTCGCGCTGCAGTCTCGTGCCGCGCTCGAACACGAACGAGAGCGCGAGCACGGCGACGCCGGCGAGCAGGACTCCCGGTTCGAACGAGAATCCGACGATGAACACGTCGTCCGCGATGGGGTTGAGCTCCGTGGCGGTGATCATCCGTCCGAGTCCTCCGAGGCCGGCGGAGAGCATGCTGCCGATCAGCAGCGCCGCTCCGGCGATCTGCGTCGCGACGATGAGCGAGCGGTGGAAGGGTCGCTTCCACATGAGCAGCAGCAGGAAGTAGACGACGGCGCCGACGGTGGCTGCGGCGGTGAGCGCGCCGAACGCCGTGCCGAGGCCCAGCAGCCAGCGCGCTCCGCCGCTCAGCCCGGTGGCGACGACCCACGACGACTCGAAGGTCGCCGATGCGAGGGCGGCGCCCGCATCCGTCGCGCCCGAATGCGGAAGGTCTGCGGATGTGAGCAGCGACACCGACGCCTCGTCCGAGGCGAGGAGGGCGATCTGCCGTACCGGGGGGAGCAGCAGCGCGAGCCCGACGACCGCCGCTGCCGCCATGAAGAGGATCAGGATGCCGCGCTCCATGCCGCGCGAGATCTGGACGGGGGTGTGGGGAACAGTCATCGGTGCCGACCTCCATATCGATATTCGTTGTTATCGAAAAACGATATGCCCTGTCGGGTGCTCGGGTCAAGGCCCCGGTATGCCGACGGCGAACACGGGCATTCCACCGCTCGGGCGTGGTTACCCTCGTGTGTAGACGCCAGGAGTGTGTCGGCCGGAGGTATTGATGATGTTCGAGAGATTCACGGATCGCGCCCGTCGCGTTGTCGTCCTCGCCCAAGAAGAGGCGAAGATGCTCAACCACAACTACATCGGCACCGAGCACATCCTGCTCGGGCTGATCCACGA